>NZ_JAZHOC010000060.1:0-79716 GCF_036553575.1 Methylobacter sp. Wu1
AAACTGAGTTTACTATTCCTTCCATGAGCTGATTTCTGGGGTTGTTCGATGTCAGAAACCGTATTATCCCAGAGTTTGCTCATGGTTCTTCTCCATTAAAACTGTCCGAAGTATTGCTATCCGTGGTTTCTGATTAATACAGTCAGGACTTACGCAAGCCTGTGGGGCGATTTTAATCGCCACCATACTTTAAAAATAGCCGGTAGCAGAAGAACGAAATGCGTAAGTCCAGATAGTGATTTGCCGCCTGGGTGCGCTTGATTAGGAAATCTGCGGTTAAATGCTTTGGACTCAGCCCGCTTTCAGCTTGGTCAAATTGTATGAGCTTTAGGTCGGAAGAACCAAGGCGTACTGCATGAGAACTTTTTTATCAGTGTTATCAGCTGGCACCTTGGCCCATCCGGTCAGATTATTTATGGAAGTGATGCGTCGGGCATTGATCGTTTCTTAGGCTAATGATCGGCCATTTGGCCGCTGCCGCGAACTGGCGCAGCTTTTCATCCGGATCGACCGCGACGGGATTATCGACCAGCTTAAGCAATGGCAGATCGTTGTGTGAATCGCTATAGAACCAGCTGTCCTGCATGGTTTCCGTCGAGTCTTTTAACCACGCTTCCAGCAGCTTCACTTTGCCTTCCTGGAAACAGGGGATGCCATCAAAATCTCCAGTATATCGGCCCTCTGTGAATGACGGTGTAGTCGCCAGCAAGTTATCAATGCCATACAGTTTGACTATCGGTTCGGTAACGAAGCGATTGGTGGCGGTAATGACCAGCAAGGTATCGCCCCGGTCCCTGTGTTTGGCGATCAGCTCTTGTGCGGATTTCAACAACAAGGGCCTGATGATTTCTTCGATAAACTGCGCCCGCCACCGGTAAAGCTGTTCGGGATGGTTGTCGGCCAAAGGCCGCAGAGAAAAGCGCAGGAATGCCCTTATATCCAGCGTGCCTTGTTTGTAATCATCATAGAATTTAGCGTTAGCGCTTGCGTATTGATCTTTATCGACAATGCCCTGTTCGACAAGAAACTGCCCCCACAAATAATCACTGTCATCGGCAATCAAAGTATTATCTAAATCGAAAATCGCTAAACTCACGGGTAAACCTGTCTGAAATAATTAAAAAAATATTGCCCTATGGCGTCTGTACATTTTTTATGGAACAATGGAGGCAATTAATTTATTACCTGACCTATAGTTTGCAATTCTACCACACGCAAGATTAAACATAGGAAAGGACAAGACATAGGTTTTTAAACATGATCGACTCTAAAGGATATCGGCCCAATGTCGGCATCATCCTTTGCAATGACGAGGGTCGCGTGTTTTGGGCAAAACGGATGGGCGTGAACTCATGGCAGTTCCCGCAAGGCGGAATTCATCAGAATGAAGATCCTGAAACAGCGATGTATCGAGAATTGTGGGAAGAAACGGGGCTACAGGAACAACATGTACAGGTACTCGGGCGTACCCGTTACTGGCTGAGGTATCAATTGCCTGAGCGTTATATACGCAAGAATTCACTGCCAGTCTGTATCGGGCAAAAGCAGATCTGGTTTATCTTGCGGCTGATAACGCAGGAATCCAATGTGCGCTTCGACCGCTGCGCCAAGCCGGAATTTGATGGCTGGCGCTGGGTGGATTATTGGGAACCGCTGAAGGATGTCGTCTATTTCAAACGCAAAGTGTATCAGAAGGCGATGACCGAACTGGGTGCGCTGCTGACTGTCGATTCCGTGCCGGTTAACGCGGAAGGGTATTTATCGAAAGAAAAAAGATACAACGGGGCCAACCATCAATAGCCCTGCGCATCTGTTTTCAGCCCGGTTAACGGCTCGGGTAAATGATGAACCTCTGATTCGAGCCGGCCATCGGCAGACAGTTGGATCAACCGGTAACCCGGCGGCGTATCGGCGACCACGAGCTGTGTGCTTGCAGGCTGAAACTGGAAGCAGGTAGAGGGCGACCCCCATGCGCGAACCGAGCCCGCATCAAGCTCTATAGCTTGATGGATATGGCCGAACGTGACGGCTTTGACATTCGGATGCTTGCCGATTATCGCAAACAGCGCCTGCGCATTCTCTATCATCATGGTATCCATCCAGGGACTGTTGACGGACAGGCAATGATGATGCATGGCAATCAATGCATAGCGATCCGGATGGGCGTCAAGGCATTGTTCAAGAAATGTCAGTTCTTGGTTTGATAAGTAGCCGTCGGGAGTTCCAGGCACCTGGCTGTTCAAGCTGACGATTTGCCAGTCGCCTAAAAAGACCTGCTTGCGGCAATTGACTAGCTCCGTGTTCAGTATTTCCTGCATCAACTCATAATCATCGTGATTGCCGGGCAGGCAGACGCAAGGCGTTTTATATGCTTCAAGCGTGTTCAGGATGTGTTGATAGTTTGACCGGCCGGGGTGCTGGGCCAGGTCGCCCGTGAACAGAATCAAATCAAACCGGTGCTCCGAGGCAAAAGCCTGCTCAAGAACGGCCCGGAAATAATGGTCCGTATCGATCCCCAATAGTGTCTCGCCGGGATTGGGCAGAATGTGCGAATCAGATATTTGCAGTATCGACAGGCGATCAGGGATATGAGTCATGGCAAAATCCTATTCAATATTTTTACAGAGAATCTTGGAATTTCTCTGCGGATGGTATAACGCCTTGAGCGGGTCAGGAAGGCTGTTGATATCTGAGGGCAAGAACCCCCGTTCGATAAACCAGTGCATGGTTTGTGTCGACAGCACGAATAATTTTTTCAAACCCAGTCCGCTTGCTCTGCGGTAGGCATATTCCAGCATGCGATTGCCTCTGGCTGAGCCTTGATAATCTGCATGAACGGCCATGCAGGCAATGACGCCGGACTTTTCCTGCTCATTCGGGTGCAATGCGGTGCAGCCTATGATCAAGCCGTCTCTTTCAATCACGATATAATCGGCGATTTCCATCTCAATTTTTTCCCTGGAACGTTTGGTCAATTTACCTTGTTGTTCCAGCGGCTTAATCAGTTCCAGTATGCCGCCTATGTCGTTCAGAGTGGCGGGGCGCAATTCTTCGAACGGCATGGAACTGATTAAAGTACCGATGCCGTCCCGGGTAAAAAGTTCAAGCAGCAGGGCGCCGTTATGGTTGCGGTTGATCAGATGCACTCGGTCGATGCCTGACTGGCAGCTCTGGATAGCGGCTTTCAGAGGCAGGCTGACCGTGTCGGCAAGGTCAGAGTGCTGTTCCAGAAAAGCACTGGCTTCAGCGGTAGTCATTTGCTGAATTTGCGCATCGCTATCAGGATGGCAGCAGCTTTGTTCGGTCAATAGAATGAGCTTTTCGGCTTTTAACGCAATCGAGACGGCCGTCGCGACTTGCTCGGCGGACAAATTGAAAATTTCTCCGCTGGGCGAATAGCCGATAGGCGAAATCAGCACGACATTGTTCTGGTCCAACTGCTGATGAATTGCCGCGCTGTCGATGCGCCGGACTTCGCCTGTATGGCAGTAATCGATGCCGTCGATGACGCCTATCGGTTTGGCGGTAACGAAATTGCCGGAAGCTACCTTGATTTTAGCGCCCGCCATCGGCGAGTTGGCAAGGCCCATCGACAGGAGGGCCTCAATCTCCACGCGCACCAGTCCGGCCGCTTCTTTTACGCACTGAAGAGCCAGATCATCGGTAATGCGCAAATGATTATGAAAACGGGGCGGCGGGGTAGTGTTGTTAAGGCGTTGATCTACCTGCGGGCGTATGCCGTGGACCAGTACCAGACGTATCCCCAGGCTGTTCATTAACGCAAAATCGTGAACATGATTGGCGAAGTCATCGTCAAGAACTGCCTCGCCGCCGAACGAAATCACAAACGTTTTGTTGCGATGCGCATGTATATAGGGTGATGAGTTTCTGAACCAGCTGACGAATGAGTGATGTGATTCCATAATAGCACTTACAGAATTTTTGAAAGAGCGGAAAGCCTGGGTGCCGAAACACCCAGCATTGGGATGGAGTTAATCCAGATTATCGGTAACGGCGCTCAGGGAAACTGAGTTGACTAATTTGGCATATTTCGCCAGTACGCCGCGAGCGGCATCTTCGCAGTCTGTTGATACGCACGCTCCATGCCGTCAACACCTTGAGAAGAGTAGGTGCGGACTTTTTTGTCGCCTGAATTAGCCATGTAAGCAATTCCCGAAAGTTATGGGTTTAAAATGTGGGATACGAGAAGGCAAAAGCCTGCCTGATCTCAGTAAGTATCCCAACTGCTGCTTCTGCGGCGCCAGCCCAATTTGGGCAGGATGAATCCCAAGATGACGCCGACCAGGGATAGAATGCCGCCATATAAAAACCAGTCCTGTTTGCTGCTGTCCGCCAGTGCCTTGTTTTCCAGTTTAAGCTGTTCCAGTTCCCTTTCAACATTGACCACGCGCTCTTGAAGTTCATCGCGTTGATTTTTCAATTCCACGGCGTTGGAAGCGGTTTGCTTCAGCTCGCTCAGTTCTCTGGCCAAATGGTCGCGTTCCGTTGCGAGAGACTGTTCGAGAGTTGTTCCCGGTGTCAATGAACTTTTCAGCGACTCAAGTTCAGTTTTAAGTGTCGTGTTTTCTTTTTCCAGTGACGCCAGTTTTTTATTGGCGGCATCCAGTTGAGAACGGCTGGGCGGTTCTTTTTTGGTATGGCGGGCCAGAATATAGCCTTCTGTGCCGTCATCAAGGCGTGCGTAGATGAAGCCGGTTTCCTTGTTTTGACTGAGCACTGTCAGAGGCGTGCCCGGATGGAGCATTTTTACAACTTTACCACGCGTGTTTTCTTCGCTTCTAAATGCCAGATCCAGATTGTCGGTTACATAGACAGTATCGGCCTGCGCTGAACCGAAAGCCAGCATTAAAATAAAAAACGAACTTAATATTTTTTTCACTTGAATCTCTGCTTTTGATCGTCCGAAAAAATGAATTTTAGCGTTATTTACGATGCATTAGAAATTCCAGCAGCGCTTTCTGTGCGTGCAGACGGTTTTCGGCTTCATCGAAGATAACGCTCTGCGGACCGTCGATAACATCGGCAGAGACTTCTTCACCGCGGTGTGCCGGCAGACAATGCATGAACAGGGCATCATGATTTGCAGCTTTCATGATGTCTGAGTTGATCTGATAACCTTGAAAGGCTATTTCACGTTGTTTTTGTTCTTCCTCCTGCCCCATGCTGGCCCAGACGTCAGTGACGAGCAAATCCGCGCCTTTGGCTGCTGCCAGTGGCGTGGAGAAAAAACGGACGCGTTCGCCCGCCGCCTCGACAATGGATTTTGCGGGTTCATAACCGGCCGGGCAGGCAATGTTCAATTTAAAATCCAATAGGGTTGCGGCATCAATATAGGAATGGCACATATTGTTGCCGTCGCCGATCCAGGCGACTGTTTTGCCCTGAATATCGCCGCGATGCTCAAAATAAGTCTGCATATCTGCCAATAACTGGCATGGATGCTGCAAATCGGTTAATCCGTTGATCACAGGTACCCGCGAATGCTCGGCAAATGTAGTTACCGTTTCATGCTTGTTGGTTCTGAGCATGATGCAATCAACCATGCTGGAAATGACTTTGGCGCTGTCCTGCAGCGGCTCTCCGCGTCCTAGTTGGGTGTCTCTGGGTGACAGAAACAATGCGCTGCCGCCAAAATGGATCATGCCCGCTTCAAATGAAATACGGGTACGCGTCGATGATTTTTCAAAGACCATCGCCAGAACTTGGCCTTTTAAAGGCTGATAATCAGGATCTCGGTGATTTTTCAGTTCTGTGGCTCTGTTGATCAAGCCGCGAAATTCGTCGCTCGATAAGTCAAACAGACTGATGAAGTGTCTGGGTTTCATAGGCATGGTTTTGTGTGCGCTTGAATAAGAGCGGATAAGGTTTCTACAAGTTGATTGATTTGCTGGTCATCAATGATCAATGGCGGCAGCAGACGGATAGTTTTCTCGCTGGTGACATTGATCAGTAAACCTTGCTCCAGGGCTGATTTCACAAGGTCTGCGCAAGGCGCGTCGAGTTCGATGCCGATCATGAGACCTTTATGGCGAACGTCGACAACATGCGGGTTATCAGCCAATTGCTTGCTGAATCCGGCGCTGATAGCGGCGCCTTTTTGTTCGGCTTGTCCGATCAGGTCTTCATTCTCCAGTGTTTCCAACACGGCTAATGCTGCGCTGCATGCCAGAGGATTGCCGCCGAATGTCGAGCCGTGGGCGCCTGTGGTAAACAATTGAGCCGCTTTGCCATGAGCAAGGCAGGCACCGATCGGCACGCCATTGCCCAATGCTTTGGCTAGCGTGCAAACGTCAGGCAGGATTGCATTATGTTGATAGGCAAGAAATTTTCCGGTGCGGCCTATGCCGGTCTGGATTTCATCCAGCATCATCAGCAGTCCGTGTTGGTCGCACAGATTGCGAATTTGGTTAAGGTAATCGGCAGCGGGAACGTTGACGCCGCCTTCGCCTTGAACGGGCTCAACCAATACGGCAACGATATTGGCATTTTGTTTGATCGCTTGTTCGATGGCGTCGACATCATTATAAGGCACGCGTACAAACCCCTCGACCAACGGCGCAAAGCCTTGCTGCACTTTCGTGTTGCCGGTAGCGCTCAATGTGGCGAGCGTGCGGCCGTGAAAGCTTTTTTCCATGACGATGATAGCTGGATTTTCTATATTCTGTTGATGTCCATATAGACGAGCCAGTTTGATGGCGGCTTCATTGGCCTCGGCGCCGGAATTGCAGAAAAAAACATTATCCATGCCGCTTTTTGCAATCAATTTATCGGCCAGGCGTTCCTGGGCAGCGATAACATACACGTTTGACGTATGCAGCAAGGTTTCGCTTTGTTTGCAGATGGCCCTGTGCACTGCCGGGTGCGCATGGCCCAGATTGCATACGGCTATGCCGGATAAGGCATCCAGATAACGTTTATTGTTAGTGTCCCACAACCATGCGCCGGCGCCGCGCTCAAAAGTCACGGGTAAGCGCCCATAAGTTGGCATAATATGGCTAGTCATTGATTCTGCCTATAAACAAAAATAGCGGAAAGTCGGTTGCCCGTTGGAAAAATGTTCGATTATAGTTTTCAAACAGCTCTCAGGCAAGCGCAGGCTTGCAAGATTTACTTTTTTAACGCCATAATTGTTGATAAAATTAGTCAGTTTTATTTCTCGAGTGAGTAACCGCTACTATGAACGTAATTGAAAGAATCAAAGACCAGATCGAAAACAATCCGGTTGTTTTATACATGAAAGGCACGCCTGATTTTCCACAATGCGGCTTTTCCGGCCAGGCTGTTCAGGTGCTGGATGCCTGTCATGCGAAATACATGTACGTCAATATCTTCGAAGATCTTGAGATTCGCGAGGCGCTGAAGGAATATTCAAACTGGCCGACCTATCCGCAGCTTTACATCGGCGGCGAACTCGTAGGCGGCTGCGACATCATGATTGATCTGTACAACAAGGGCGAGTTGAGCAAAATGCTGGCAGCAGTCGGCGCCATTGCAGAATGATTTGCAGAGACTATCATACCCGGATCCCGGGTATGATAGTCATTGTCTTAGAGGGCGAGTGATTCGAGCCGTTTCCAACGGTTGACTATCTTGCAGAATAACTCGGCTGTCTTCTCCGCATCGTATAGCGCAGAATGCGCTTTTTCATTATCCCATTCCAGGCCGGCTGATTTGGCAATTTTTGCCAGCACGGTTTGCTGATACGCCAATCCTCCCAGCGTAGCCGTGTCAAATGTACTGAACGGATGAAACGGGCTTCTTTTTATTTGCGTGCGATGGATGGCCGCATTCAGGAAATTGATGTCGAAAGCCGGATTATGGCCTACCAGGATCGCCCGTGTGCAATTGTTGCGCTTTACCGCCTCCTTGATGGGCTTGAACAGCATGTCAAGCGCCTCTTTCTCATCAATAGCCATACGGAAAGGGTGGTGCGGGTCTATGCCATTGAATTTGAGGGCAGATTCATCGAATTCGGCATTTTTGAACGGAATTACATGCGTCGAGTAGCGCTCAGTGATTTCCAGATCGTGCTGGCTGTTAAGTTCGACAATCACGGCGGCGATTTCCAGCAATGCATGCTTTTTAGGGTTAAAACCGGCTGTCTCTATGTCGACAATGACAGGCAGATAGCCTCTAAAGCGTTTGTCTAAAGGAATTTTGGGTATATCCATTAAATTTGAGCGGAATCAGGGGTATGGGAAGAATTAAGTAACATAATGGCGAATATCGATAGCTGAAGCCGTTTATGCTATGTTACGCGAAATTTAAGTCAGAATAAAAATAATAGCGAAATTAAAGGCAAAGCCATGCACAAGAACAGATCAATAACACGATTGGCAAACTTTATATTATTGGGCATGATGGCGGGATGCGCAACCAGTACACGAGATACCAGAGATCCGCTGGAAAACTGGAACAGGGATGTGCAGTTGTTCAATGATAACCTTGACGAGTATGTAGGAAAGCCTATTGCCAATGGCTATCAGTGGATTATGCCGTCATTCGCCGATCGCGGCGTGACTAATTTTTTCAGTAATATTAATGATATCGGCGTCACAATAAATGATCTTTTACAGTTCAAGTTATCGCAGGCCGGCATGGACGGATCACGCTTTATTGTCAATACGGTGGCCGGTATCGGCGGATTCATCGATGTTGCGGAGATGATTGATCTGCCCAAACACGAAGAGGATTTTGACCAGACGCTGGGTGTTTGGGGCTTGCCGACAGGGCCTTATCTGGTCTTGCCTCTCTTAGGGCCCAGTTCTCCGCGCGGCATAGGCGGCCTGATCGGCGATACGGCCATGAATCCCATCAGCTATCTTGATAGCGGCATTATCAGCGGTTCATTGTTCGCAGCGAATTGGACTGATTTTCGCGCAGACAATTTGGGGACTGAAAAAGCAGCGGATGAAGCGGCTTTGGACAGGTATGAGTTTTTCAAAAACGCCTATTTGCAGCGGCGCAATTATCTGGTTCACGACGGCAATGTGCCGGAGGAGGAGAAGGATGAACTGGAACTGGACGAAAATAATCCATAGCCGATTGATCTTTCATTAACCTGCGCTCAGAGCGCAAACAGACGACAGATTCCGCCTGTTTGCGGTCTGAATGAGTTTACTGTGCTATCTGCCAACTCAGTTCTTCATCGGCTTTCAGCGGCGTGATCGATACCGAATCATCGCCGTAAGCGGCCGGCACTTTCCAGGTGGCTTTTTCCAGGGTGATCGTGCCTGAATTTCTCGGCAAACGGTAGAAATCGGCGCCATGGAAACTCGCAAAACCTTCCAGCTTGCCCAGCGCATCGGCCCGCTCGAAGACTTCCGCGTACAGTTCCAGCGCGGCATGGGCGCTGTAACAGCCCGCGCAGCCGCAAGCGGCTTCCTTCAACGAAGTCAGATGCGGGGCGCTGTCCGTGCCCAGGAAGAATTTCGGATTGCCGCTGGCGGCGGCGGCGACCAAAGCCTGACGGTGATGTTCGCGCTTGATGATGGGCAGGCAGTAATGATGCGGCCGTATGCCGCCGGCCAGAAGGGCGTTGCGGTTGAACATCAGGTGTTGCGGCGTAATAGTGGCGCCAATGCGCGCGCCGGCCGATTGCACAAACTGCACAGCTTCCGTTGTTGTCACATGCTCGACGACAATGCGCAGTTCCGGGAAATTTTTGACAATCTCGGTCAGGCTGTTATCAACAAATACACGCTCCCGGTCGAAAATATCGCAAGCCTCATCGGTGACTTCGCCATGGATCAGCAAAGGCACATCGTGTTTTTCCAGGGCTTCCAGCAGCGGGTAGGCGGCCTTGATATTGCTGATGCCGGCATCGGAGTGCGTCGTGGCGCCGGCCGGATACAGCTTGAACGCCTGGACATGGTCGCATTCGGCGGCTTTCCTGATTTCATCCGCAGTCGTCGCGCCAGTCAGGTATAGCGTCATCAGCGGCGTAAAATCCAGATCCGCCGGTACAGCCTGCAGGATTTCCTCCCGATAGGCCAGGGCCTGCGCCACGGTCGTCACGGGCGGTTTCAGATTGGGCATGATGATGGCGCGGGCGAATCGCCGTGCGGTATGCGGCATGACAGTTTTTAAAATCGCGCCGGTTCTGACGTGCAAATGCCAATCGTCGGGTCGTGTGATGGTTAATTTTTTCATTCTGGATGTCATCTTTCTGTAAAATAGGCAATTATTTTATAGGAAGGACCTTGAAAAACTAATACAGTCCCCTATTTTGGGTATTATTTTTTGTTATCGGAGGGGCTAATGCCAATTTACGAATATCAATGTCAAGCGTGCGGTCATGAACATGAAGCTTTGCAAAAACTCAGCGACGCGCCATTAATCAACTGTCCGGCCTGCAGCCAACCGGAGCTCATGAAAAAGATTTCAGCGGCCGGATTCAGACTGAAAGGCGGCGGCTGGTATGAAACCGATTTTAAAAGCGGCAACAAGAAAAACGTAGCCGGCGAGAGCGGCAGTTCCAGCGCCAGCGCGCCCAGTGCCGCCAGTTGCTGCGGCGGAGGCTGCAAGAGCAGCCATTAGAAACCGGCTTGCATCTGCCAGTCTAAGCACGTAATATCGACAAATTTTTTGGATTAACAGAGAAAACTTATGCGTACCCACAAATGTGGAGAATTAAACAAAAAACATTTAGCCGAAACGGTTGAATTATGCGGCTGGGTTCACCGCCGCCGGGACCATGGCGGGGTTATTTTTATTGATCTGAGAGACCGCGCCGGTCTGGTGCAAGTCGTATTTGATCCTGATTCTCCCGAAACTTTCGCGGTCGCCGAAAGTGTACGCAGCGAATATGTTTTAAAAGTCAACGGGATCGTGCGCGACCGTCCCGAAGGCACGGTTAATCCGAATATGGGCACCGGTGAAATAGAGGTGCTGGCCACCGGCGTGGAAGTGCTGAACGAATCCGAAACGCCGCCTTTCCCGGTTGAAAGCGACATCGAAGTCAACGAGGAAATGCGCCTGCGCTACCGCTATATCGATCTGCGCCGCACGTCCATGCAGGAAAAAATGCGCGTGCGCCGCGATGTCACGCGCACGCTGCGCAATTTCCTCGATGACCACGAGTTCTTCGAGATCGAAACGCCTTACCTGACCAAAGCCACGCCCGAAGGCGCGCGCGATTACATCGTGCCCAGCCGTACGCATGAAAACGCCTTTTTTGCCTTGCCTCAGTCGCCGCAGCTTTACAAGCAGATACTGATGGTTTCCGGCATGGACCGCTATTATCAGGTCGTGCGCTGCTTCCGCGACGAAGACCTGCGCGCCGACAGGCAGCCTGAATTTACCCAGCTCGATATCGAGACCTCTTTCATGGACGAAAACGAGATCATGGAAATCATGGAAGAGATGATCCGTCAGCTGTTCGCCAAGGTTAGCGGCGTGCAGCTCGATGCGACTTTCCCGCGCATGACCTATCAGGAAGCCATGTCCCGGTTCGGCGTCGACCGTCCGGACCTGCGGATCCCGCTGGAACTGGTCGACATCGCTGAAGAAATGAAAGCTGTCGATTTCAAAGTCTTCTCGGGCCCGGCCAACGATCCGAAAGGCCGCGTTGTGGCCATGCGCCTGCCTAACGGCGGCGACTTGAGCCGCAAGGACATCGAAGACCTGACCAAATTCGTCGGCATCTACGGCGCCAAAGGTCTGGCTTATATTAAAGTTAACGACCGCAATGGCGGCATTGACGGCCTGCAGTCGCCGATCGTCAAATTCGCGCCGGCCGAAGTCTGGGAAAAAGTGCTGACCAAAACCGGCGCGCAAACCGGCGACCTGATTTTCTTCGGCGCCGACAAGGCCAGCGTCGTCAACGAAGCGATGGGTGCATTGCGCGTCAAGCTGGGCCACGACCTGAACATGCTGGAAGGCGAGTGGAAACCGGTCTGGGTGGTCGATTTCCCGATGTTCGAATGGGACGACAAGAACCAGCGCTGGGCCGCGATTCACCATCCGTTCACGGCGCCAAGCTGCTCGGCTGAAGAATTGTTGGCCAATCCCGGCACAGCGCTGTCGCGCGCTTATGACCTGGTGCTGAACGGCACCGAAGTCGGCGGCGGCTCGATCCGTATCAACCGCCCGGCCATGCAGCAGACCGTATTTAAAATCTTGGGCATCGACGATAACGAAGCCAGAGAAAAATTTGGCTTCCTGCTCGATGCTTTGAAATACGGCGCGCCGCCGCATGGCGGACTGGCGTTCGGGCTGGATCGCCTGGTCATGCTGATGACCGGCTCGCATTCGATCCGCGACGTGATTGCCTTCCCTAAAACGCAGTCAGCGGCCTGTCCATTAGTCAACGCACCGGCTCCCGTCGATGATACGCAGCTGCGCGAACTGGGCATCCGGTTGCTGAAACCAGCTGCTGCCAAGGCATCGTAACGGCCTTGTCCACTATTTGCCTTCGCCTAAAAATAATGCGGCGGAGGCAAAACTTATACCGGGAACGAAGTGTCTTATATAGCCAAACACTTCGTTCCCTCGTGTCCGTGGTGAATTACCAAGTTATTCTCTGTTGAGGTTTGTTCTTTAAAATGACCGATACCGCATTACCGATTCAAGATTACGCATTGCTCAGCGACGAGGAATGCGATGCGCGCATTGTCGCGGCCAAAGAAAAGTTAGGCAAACGCTGTGTTATTCTGGGCCACCATTATCAGCGCGATGAAGTCTTCAAACATGCCGATCTGACCGGCGATTCATTAAAGCTGTCCAGGGAAGCGGCCCAGTCTGATGCCGAATACATCGTGTTCTGCGGCGTGCATTTCATGGCCGAAGTGGCCGACATCCTGTCCAGGCCCGAACAGATCGCCATTCTGCCGGACATGGCGGCGGGCTGTTCCATGGCCGATATGGCCAACCTGATCAAGGTGCAGAAATGCTGGAACGAGCTGGCGGAAGTGCTGGATGTGGAATCTCAAGTCACGCCTGTCACCTATATCAACTCGGCAGCCGATCTGAAAGCCTTCTGCGGCGAGCATGGCGGCATTGTCTGCACCTCTTCGAACGCGCAGAAAATTCTGCAATGGAGCTTTGCGCGCCGGGAGAAAATCCTGTTTTTCCCGGACCAGCATTTAGGCCGCAACACCGGCTACCGGATGGGCATTCCGCTGGAGGAAATGGTCGTCTGGGATTTCACCAAACCGATGGGCGGGCTAACAGTCGAGCAGATCCGCAATGCCAAGATGATCCTGTGGAACGGCTATTGCTCCGTGCACCAGGCATTTCAGCCGGAACATGTCGATAACTTCCTGCAGCGTTACCCGGAAACGAAGGTGATTTCGCATCCGGAAGCCTGTTTCGAAGTGTGCCAGAAATCGGATTACATCGGTTCCACCGAGTACATTCTCAAGACTGTGCGTGAAGCCGAGCCGAACACCCGCTGGCTGGTCGGGACGGAATTGAACCTGGTCAATCGCTTGAGCGAGGAATGCAAAGCGCAGGGCAAAAACGTGCATTTCATGTCGCCCATGCTGTGCATGTGCTCGACCATGTTCAGAACCGATCCGCAGCATCTGGTCTGGGTGCTGGAAAATCTGGTGGCTGGCCATGTCGTCAACCAGATCTCCGTGCCGGCCAATATCGCCAAGCTGGCTAAAAAAGCGCTGGACGATATGCTGGCTATAAAATAATTGTTAGTTTAATCAGCTGGAGTTACTCATCGACGCCCGATTGAAATTGTGGATTCAAATGCGCCATTGAAGGCGTAAAGGCGCCGATGAAGGCAGCGGATGACTTCGATGAATAAATTCCGCCGTAATCGATAGCCATTGCTGATCATGCCGCCGCTCAATAGGCTACCTTGGCTGAATTTTTAGAACAACTTGGCGATTAGTCTTGCCTATAAGCTGTTAGGCGTGGCGTCAAGGTTCGATTCATCATCGCAGCCGATTTAATGCTGCAACTGGCAACCGCCAAAAAACCAGAAATCCACATTTTTTCGGTTAATACGACAGAATCATCATCATGGTTCGCGCTTATGTATCCAGGTCGATACCCGATTTGCCCGGCGCCAGGATATTGTTCGGATCGAGCGCCCGCTTGAGGGTCTTGTTGATCTCGCGCTGCACAGGACCATAGCTGTCGGCGACGCGGTTCATGAACGCGGTGTTTACCCGATAGACGCCGTAGCCATTTTTTTCGAACTCGTCCAGCAATTCGGCGAAGCAGTCATGGGCGCGCTTCATCTCCTCCTCGTCGTTGCGGTTGAACAGCACATCGATGATATGGTGCATGGCACGCTGAGTGACGATGAATTCTCCGACATAATCCAGGCCGTGTTTATTGAGGATTTGGGTCGCCAGTTCAACCTGCTTGAGCGTCTCCGAACCCCTGGCCTGGCTCACCGGCGCAAACCACATGGAACCGCCGCCGCCACGCCAGTTGTACAGACCGAATTCGGTCAGGGTCATGTCGCCGCGCATGAGGTCGGCCCGGTACTTGAACGCAGGGTCGCTGCCGGCCTGCTCCTCGGTGACGATCTCGCCCTTGCCGGATTTCTGAACCAGTTCGGTGACGATCTTCCAGTTGATGTCGACATGCGCCTGCGTGCCGTACAGCGCGCCATAGACGGTCCAGGCCCCGATCTTGCGCTCGTCGCGGATGCGCTGGATGATTTCCTTCGAGGTCGCGCCCTTGTCCGTGGTGTAGTCGGAGCGGCGCACAGTAGCGCTGGCCTCGTAGAGCGTGCCGACGAAAACCACGCCGTTGGGGATGATGCCGTTGATGCTCAACGGGCGGAACAGCTCCACCAGGTCCGCTATGTCCTCGTCCTTCCGGTACTTGACCGCGAACGGCTTGAAGACATCCGGCTGCGGCATCAGCCAGAGGCCCATCTTGGTCACGATGCCGAAATTGGACTGCGTGAAGACGCCGTCCAGATACGGGCCGTAGCCCCATTTGAACACCTGCCAGGTATTGGAGCCCTTGACGCCGCCCATGGCCGTGCGCAGCACTTTGCCATTGGCCAGCACCACTTCCATGCCGCACTGGAACAGGAAGTGCTCGGCGTAGGGCGTGTAGCCCACGCCGCGGTCCAGGGTATTGCCGACCGGGCCGACGATGGCCGACGGCGCCGGCGGATCGACCCACAGCCTGTAGCCTTTTTCCTTGATGTAATCGACCAGTTGCTGATAGGTCACGCCCGGTTCGACCAGAGCGGTGCACAGGTCCGGATCGACATCGATGATCTTGTTCATCTTCTTCAGGTCCAGTATCACTTGCCCCCGGTGGTGGGGCGCGGACGAGCCGTAACCCAGGTTGTGGCCGGTGGACACGGTCCACACCGGGATCTTGTGCTCGTTGCAGATCGTCACGACGCCCTGCACCTGTTCCACGTTAGTGGCGATCAGCGCGGCGGAAGGCGCATGCTTGGATTCATCCACCGGCATCATGATCTTCATGTAGGGCACGAGCTGCTCGTCCTTGTCCAGGACGTTCCCGGCACCGAGCAGTTTGCGGAACTTCTCGATGGCTTTTTGAAACTCTTGCTGCACAACTCCACGCGGGAGTATGGCCTGGTTTAGTTCGGTCATGGAGTGGACTCCTTCAAGTCTCGATCGCGAAAGAAACGAAATGCCCGGGCAAAGGTGATTGTGCGGCATCGGCCGGCGGTGCCAGACCCGTTGGCGCGGAACCCCGCGAGGCAAGGGCGAGACCGAGGATCGCGGTCCACTGCCGCGAGTCGAGCCGGGCCGCCAGTTCTGAAGATGCCTGGTCGCCGAGCAGGCGATGACGGGATTGTCCAGGACTGGCCGAATGATACCCCAGCCACGGCAAACGGGCGTCCGAGGCGCGCGCCAGCTCGATGATCAGCGCGGCGCTGGCGTCATCGACCAGGCCGATGATCCGGATCGGCCGACCGGAGCGCAGCAGACGGGTGAAATCCTGCACGAAGCCCATGCCGAGATCCGTGCGTTGCACCCACGGGCGTTTGTCCGGCAATGCCGCGGCGATGCCCCGAAGGAAAGCCGACTGCTCGGCTTCGCCGCTGACCAGCACCAGGAGGGGGCGTGTCGATTGGGCCTGGGCACTGGCCGCGTTATTGGCCAGGGACAGGCCCCAGCGCCCCAGGGTCATGCCGGCGAGACCACCCAGGGCGATACCTTTGAGAATGAAGCGGCGCGAGACATTCATGGCAGACTCCTCATTTCTGCGGCGCTGCGGACTTGGACAGATAATTGGCGACGTCCTGCAAAGCTTTATCATCAATAAAAGCGACCGAAAAGGACGGCATCGCCCCCCAGCCGTGGCGGATCCAGGCGCTGATATACCCGGGCGTCAAGTGCCTGCCCTTGATCACCGGGCCGACCCCGACGTCATGACAATAACCGCAGACCTTGGCGTAGACATCTTCCCCGCTTTCCCAGGCGCCGCCGTCTTTGGAGAAGGCAGAAGCCGAGAGCAAAGCGAGAGAAAGCGCTGCGCAGGCTTTGAAAGTCCGCTGCACGCCTTGACAGGTCATCGATGAGGGCATGTCGTGCTCCTTATGGATAGTGGAAGATTGAAGGAAAGACATAGGTTATCTCCTTCGCCAGCATTCATAACGGATAGGCACGCGGCGTATGCTGCACCGAAATCCAGTGCGTGGAAGTGAATGCATCGATAATCCACTCGCCGCCAAATGCCGCATAAGCCTTGTCACCCAACGACGTGTCGTTGACGGGTCATGCCGGCCTCGACCGCTTGCGCAAAGCGCACGCCGCGCTCCAGTTCGCCGCAATAAGCAGCGCTTGAGGGTCCGTAATCGGTCGCATTCGCGAGCCGCAGCGCGTCGTCTTCATTCCTGGCGCACACGATCGAGCCCATGGCCGTTTTGATATCGTTCGGGTCGCTCGCCTTCAGACCACGGACGTGTTCCACGAAGCGCTCGGCAAAGGCATCGTGCAGACTGTCGTCGACAATGATGCCGTTGATACTCATGCACATCTGCCCCTGATGCAGAAAGCGTCCGAACACAGCGGCGCGAACCGCCAGGTCGACATCGGCATCGCCCAGCACCACGAACGGACTGTTGCCGCCTCGAGCGTGATGGCGCTCGCTCATTTGTCTTCATCGGCAACCGGCAAGGGCCGGTTTTCTATGGAGGGCGCGGGAGGCAGTCCGGTGACTTCCAGGATTTCCTGCTCATTGAGTGTCTCACGCGCGAGCAGCGCCTCGACCAGCGCGTCGAGTTCCCGGCGATGCGCCTTCAAGAGACTTGTTGCTTGCGCGTGGCTCTCGGCGATGATTTTTTGCACTTCGGCGTCGATGATGCGGGCGGTTTCATCGCTGAAGGGCCTGGCGCCGCCGTATCCGCCGATGGGGCTCAGGTAGGGATTTTCACGGGGCGCGAGCTGCACCATCCCGAGCTCGTCGCTCATGCCCCAGCGCGTGACCATGTTGCGGGCCAGCTGGGTGGCCTGCTCGATGTCGTTTTCGGCGCCGGTGGTCCGGGTGCCGTACACGATTTCCTCGGCCGCGCGCCCGCCCAGCATGCCGACAATTTTCGCGCGCAGATAGGCTTCGGGATAGTTGTAACGGTCCGCCTGGGGCCGCTGATAGGTCACTCCGAGCGCCTGCCCGCGCGGCACGATCGAGACCCGGTGCACCGGATCGGCGTCGGGCACGAGCAGGCCGAGGATGGCGTGCCCGCTCTCGTGATAGGCGATGCGCTCCTTGTCCGCGCGGCTCAGGAGCAGCGGGCGCTCGGGGCCGAGCACGATCTTTTCCAGCGCGTCCAGGAAGTCCTGCTGAAAAACCTCGTTCCGCTCGCGGCGCGCCGCCAGCAGCGCCGCCTCGTTGACCAGGTTTTTCAGGTCGGCGCCCGACAGGCCGGGCGTCGTCGCGGCAAGTTCGCCCAGGCTGACGTCGCCGGCGAGCGGCACCTGGCGGGTGTGGACCTTGAGAATCGCCTCGCGGCCGGCCTTGTCCGGCAGGTTCACCACCACGCGCCGGTCGAAGCGCCCGGGCCGGAGCAGCGCCCGGTCCAGCACCTCGGGCTGGTTGGTCGCGGCCAGCACGATGATGCCTTCGCGGCCGGAGAAACCGTCCATCTCGGTCAGGATCTGCTGCAGCGTCTGCTCGTGTTCGCTGGCGCCGCCGATCGCCACCTGTCCCCGCGCGCGGCCTATGGCGTCGATCTCGTCGATGAAGATGATCGCCGGCGCATGTTCGTGCGCCTGTTTGAACAGATCCCGTACGCGCGCCGCGCCCACGCCGACGATCATCTCCACGAACTCGGCGGCGCTCATCGAGAAGAACGGCACGCCGGCTTCCCCGGCGACGGCCTTCGCCAGCAGGGTCTTGCCGGTTCCCGGCGCGCCGACCAGCAGTACGCCTTTCGGTGCACTCCCGCCCAGACGCGTGTATTTATCCGGGGACTTCAGGAAATCCACGATCTCGACCAGCTCGTTCTCGGCTTCGTCGATGCCGGCCACATCGTCAAAGGTGACTTTGGTGCCCGCCGTCTGGTCGTAAAGGCGGGCCTTGCTCTTGCCGATGCCCATGAGCCCGCCCATGCCGCCCATGCCACCCTGCTGCGAGGCTCGACGGTAGAGCCATACATAAAACAGGATGATCAGCAGCGCCGGGCCGAAGCCGAACAGGAGCGTGGCCCAGAAGCCGCCCTCCCGGATCGGCACCGCGCTGATCTCGACCTTGCGGTCGATCAGGAACGCCTCCAGGCCGGGGTCCACGAACGCGGGCAGTTCGGTCGTGAAGGTGTCCGCCGTTCCGGGCTCGGGTTGTCGCGGGCGCCGTGAGCCGGAGGCCGTCTCGTCTTCGCCTTCCGGCGGCCAGGTAATCGGCGCGACAAAGCGGCCTTCGATGCTCGTCCCGTGGCTGTAAATCGCCTTGACGTTGCCCCTCGCGACCTCTTCCTTGAAGGTAGTATAAGGGATGGTGACGGATTCGCCGGCTTCCGGAAAGATAATCCTCATCAGCAGGTAGTTGATGAGCAGGATGATCAGGAATGTCATCCAGGTCTTGCGCGGCGGAATGTTCATTTGTCCGATGCCCTTCGGTTTCTTCGGCTGGCCGTCTTCAGGCCGGTTTTGGTCGTCGGGTGCCGCGTCGCTGTTGCGTGGTGGTTGTGTCTGCCAATTCATAATAACTCCCATGACGTGTTCATCGTTCTGTTGCTGCGGAATTGGGCACGGCGCTCTGCCGCGCGAAAAAACGAGCCAGGGGTTCGATCATGCGTTCGGGAATGCGGCGCGCGATCACCGGCATGAGCAAATTCGGCTTGCGCGCATCGACGATGGTCCCGTCTCCGCGCCATCGGCGGAGCCGGGCGGCGAGATACTCCGGCTTCTGGCCGGTCAGCGTCGGATAGTCCGGGCGTTTGCCCGGTGCGTGGCATCTGGAGCAGGGCGGCAGATTGGCCTCCCTCAAACCGTTTGCGAAGATGCGTTCGGCCAGCCGGTCATCCTCCGTCAGGTCGGCGGCAGCGGCAGTCTTGGCTTTGGCCAGCCCTCCAGGAAGCCCGGCGTAATGCTTCGCCAGCGCCTGCATGAGATCGGGGTCCAGTCGGGCGGCGGCCGCCCCCATCACGCCGCTGGATCGCCTGCCCGCCGCGTAGGCGCGGAGCGCCGCCGACAGGTAGGCCGGTTGTTGTCCGGCTAATATCGGAATGTCGGGCTGGCCGCGTCCGTCGTCGGCATGGCAGCGGTCGCAGTCGGGCAACGCATCTTCCAACCGTATCGGCTTGCCGCCGGCGACACGCCCGTCGGGTCCATAGGCGAGCGCGCGATATTCGGCCGGCGTCATGCCCGGCAGCCGCCACAGAAAGGCGGTCATGCGGCGGATCTCGTCATCCCGATCCAGCGCGGGCCAGGCGGGCATGGCGGTAAATTTCACGCCATGCTTCACGATCCAGAAAAGCTGCCGGTCGGTCCAGGAATGAGTGGTCGCGGCCAAATCGGGCGCTGCCGGTGTCGCGCCTTTCATGACCCGGGCCGGCTGTTCGCCGGGCGCACCGTGACAGAAGGCGCAATTGGCGGCGTAGTGGCCGGCGGCGGAGGTCAGGCCGCCGGCATCGGCCGCGGGCTCGTCCACTGTCAGCGCGGCATAGGTGCGGACCGTGTTGCGCATCGACCAGTGGAGAAACCAGTCGGTGATCGCCCAATGGCCGGTCGAGGCGCCGATGTTGAGGATGCCCGACCAGGCGATCGCCAGGGCGAGCATGAACAGCGCCGCCGCCGCGGCAAGCGCCCGCTTCCAGGTGATCTTCAGGACCATTGCCGCGCCCCCGCCGGCCGATTGCTCCGCAGCAGGCCGAAAAGCAGCGCCAGCCCGCCGAACAGATAGCTGCCGGCGCCTACCAGCAGCATGATGACGCCGCCTAGCTGCTGATCGGCGGCCGGGGACAGCGTGATGCCGAAGCCGGTAAAGCCGGCCGTGCCGAACAGCGTGCGGGGGGCCAGGGTTATGAGCGTCCCCAGCAGCGTCATGTGCATCGTGGTCAGCAACAGCGCGACAATGCCGGCGGCGCGCGTTTCCAGGCAGGCGCTCCACAGCAGCAGACCGGCGGCCAGAAACATCGTCTGTTCCAGCGCCAGGCCGGTCGCGCTGCCCGCGGAAAAGGCGCGCGCGGCCGGCCAATGCCAGCCCCAGACAACAAGCAGTTCGATCAGCGACATCGGCAAAGGCGCGACAACCCGCGGCCAGCGCGAAGCCGGATCGGCCCGCGTACCGGCGAGCCCTAAAGCCATGAGCGGGGCCGCGACCGCCACGGCCGCCATGTGCGCCGCCATGTGCGCGGTCATGCCATGGCCCGACGCGGCGGTGGCCCAGGCCGCCGCAAGCACGGCAACGCCGGCGGCGAAAGCCGGGCGCCTCATCTGCAATCCTCAAAGACGAAAGCCGACAGGGCCGTGAACAGGATGGCGACAAAGCTTAAGCCCGCCAGCAGCAGCGTCGATACGGCGAGGAAACGCAACCGGTCCTCGTCGGTGCTGTCCTGATACGGCGGCAGATCGCCCTGAATTCGCGACTGGGCCCAGGCGATATAGCCAAAAGCCACGACCAGCAGCAACGCCACAACGGTCGCGGCGGCGATGCCGGTGCGGATGTCGACGATGACCTCGGCCGACCCGCTTTTGGCGCAGCGAACGGCGGCGTAAACGTAGGAGAACAGAAAATGCAGCGCCCAGACCGTGGGCGGTACGACCAGCATCCATAAAGACGATTTCAATCGTTGCGCGAGTTTGTGGAGTTTGCGAATCATGCCAACCTCGGGAAAAAACCGATCACCAGAAACGTGATGAGCGCGCTCAACGCCAGGAAATGCCCGTAGACGGTGATATTGCGCACATCGCCGTCATAAACCGGGGTCATACGCCCCACGAGACTGCGGGCCAGCGTGAAAAGTTGCATGACGACGCCAAGCGCCGCATGGACTGCGATCCAGATGACCAGCACCCAGACGATCGCCGGATAGACATGCAGCGCGGGATCGAGTCCGGCGCGCCATGGCCCGGCCAGCCCCGCCAGTCCGCCGGCGCCGGTCGCCGCGGCCGCTACGGCCAGTGCGGCGCGGGCAAGCCCGATCCGGCCGCGCGCATTGGTTTCGCGCGCGGCGATGGTCAGCAGCCACCCGGCCAGAATCAGGGCAAGCGCAACCATCGGCCAATACGTCCCGGGCCCGGCCTGGCCGGGCAGCGGTTCGGGCGGGAAATCGGCATGCACCGTCCAGAAGAAGAAATAGCCGAAAATCAGGCCGGCGAAGGCCGTCGCATCGCCGACCATGGTAATGAACATGGCCCACCAGCCCGATGAAGCGGGGCCGGACGCATAGAGCGGCAGCACGACGCCGAGGCCGGCGTGCTTCTCGGGCTTTTCGGGGATGAGGCTGGTCCCCGTCCAATGCCACCACAGGATCACGGCCAGGGCGGCCAGTCCGCTCGCCAGCGCCGGCCAATAGAGGTGGTAAGTGGTCAGGATGAAGACGCCGCCGAGCGCGATCGCGGCCAGCATGGGAATGGGCGTGGGCCCGCCGATCCGCGCGACCTGGAGCGGGCGCCCATCGAGGACCGAGGTGATCATCAGCTCGCGGTAGCCTTCCTCGGCATCGGGCAGGAAGTAGCGGCCCTCGTCGACCTGCCTGAGGAAATCGGGCTGGTCCCAGAGCGGATAGCGGCTCTCGATCAGCGGCACCGAGCGCACGCCCCAGTTTTCCTGCTGCGAAAACTCCAGCCATTCGAGCGTGCCGGCGTTCCAGGGGTTGCGCGGGACGCGCGGCCGCCGGGGCGAGAGGCAAAGATCAATCACCACCACGGCGACGCCCGCCGCGAACAGAAAGGCGCCGAGCGTGGACAGGAGGTTGAGCGTACCGACGCCGAGTGCCTCTGAATAAGTGTAGACCCGGCGCGGCATGCCCATCAGCCCGGAAATGTGCATCGGAAAGAAGCCGAGATTGAAGCCGACGAACATCATCCAGAAGGCGCTACGGCCGAGCCGGTCGGACAATTTTTTGGCGGTTACCAGCGGCCAGTAATAATACAGGCCGGCGAACAGCGGCAGCACTGAGCCGCCGACCAGGACGTAGTGGAGGTGGGCGACGATGAAATAGGTGTCGTGCGCCTGCCAGTCGAAGGGCGCCGCCGCCACCATCACGCCGGTCAGCCCGCCGATCACGAAGATCGCCAGCGAGCCCGCTCCGTAGAGCATCGGCGTCGACCAGACGACGCGCCCCGCCCATATAGTGGCGATGAACACGAAAATCTGTACGGCGGTCGGAATCGCCACGGCCTCCGACGCGGCCGAGAAGAAGCCGAGGCTGATGCTCGGCATGCCGGTGGCGAACATGTGGTGCACCCACAGGCCGAAGCTCAGGAAACCGGTGCCGACCGCCGCCAGCACGATCCAGGGATAGCCGAGCAGATGGCGCTGCGCGAAGGTCGGGACCACCATCGCGAAGATCGCGATCGAGGGCAGGAAGATGATATAGACCTCCGGATGGCCGAAAATCCAGAACAAATGCTGCCAGAGCAACGGATCGCCGCCGCGCTTCGCATCGAAGAAAGGCCAGTCGAGCAGGCGCTCCATTTCGAACAGGATGTCGCCGGCGATCAGCGGCGGGAAGGCGAACAGGATCATCACCGCTACCACGAGAATGTACCAGGCATAGAGCGGCATCAGGTTCAGCCGCATGCCCGGCGGCCGGCATTTCAGCACACCCACGATCAGCTCGACCGCGGCGGCGATCGACGACACCTCGATGAAGGACAGGCCCAGCATCCAGATATCTGCGCCGATGCCCGCGGTCGAAGGCTCGGTAGACAGCGGCGGGTACATGAACCAGCCGCCGTCCGGCGCGGCGTCGAAGAAAATCGAACCGGCCACGAATACGCCGCCGATCAGGAAGCTCCAGTAGCCGAAAGCGGACAGGCGCGGAAAGGGCAGGTCGCGCGCGCCCAGCAACTGCGGCAGGATCAGCACCGAGACCGCCTCGAACATCGGCACCGCGAACAGGAACATCATCATCGAGCCGTGCAGCGTGAACAGCTGATTGAACGTCGACGCGGAAACCAGATCGTTTTCGGGCACGGCGAGCTGGGCGCGCATGATCAGCGCCAGCACGCCCGCGAACAGCATCATTCCGAAGGCGGTGAGGGTGTACCAGATGCCGACTGCATTATTGTTGGTATCGGTCCAGCGCAGGAACAAACCCTTGGGCGGGCTCCATACGGCGCGCAGCCGCTCTTCCTGCGCGGCGCGGACGGCCGGGTCGTTCTGGTCGGGTTGAGTGTTCGCTGCGACAGGCATTTAACGAAGCTCCGCAAGATAACTGGAAATCGCGTCCGCGTCCTTGCCGGGCATGTCCTTGAAGCTGGGCATCAGGGCGCCGGGTTTCACCGAGGCCGGGTCGCGGATGAAGCGGCTGAGAGCCTCGCGGGTCATCGGCAGCGTGCCGGCGCCCAGCGAGCGGCGTGATCCGACGTGAGTGAGATCGGGCCCAATCGTGCTGTCTTCGGCATGGCCGCGGATGGTATGGCAGCCGCTGCAGCCGTACTCCTCGAACAAGTGCCGGCCCGGACTGTCAATACCGGCCGCCGGGCGCGCCGCGCCGGCCAGCCAGCGGTCGAAATCGGCAGGCTCCATCGCCACCACGTCGAACGCCATGCGGGCATGGCTCAGCCCGCAAAATTCCGCGCAGGCGCCGCGATAGACGCCTGCCTGGGTGGCGCGTACGACCAGATCGTTGGTGCGGCCCGGAATCATGTCCACCTTGCCGGCCAGGCCCGGTATCCAGAAACTGTGGATGACGTCCGGACTTGTCAGGACGAAAGCTACGGTGCGTCCCACGGGCACGCGGATTTCGTTGGCCGTTTCCACGGGCCGGCCGCCGGCCGGCAGATAGCGCACGCGCCACCAGAACTGTTCGCCGTCGACGGCGATTTTGAGATCATCGGCGCCCGTGGGCAGAGTCCGCATTTTCGTCAGCGAAGACACCAGCAGCGCCGTAAGGAGCACAGTCGGACCGATAGCGCCCAGCCAGAGGATCACGCGCATCCCGCCCTGATGGTCGAGCCGGCCGGCCGGTGCGCGCGCGGCATGCCACGCGAGCCACAACACGCCGATCGTGATCACGGTAGCGGCGGCGGTCATGCCCCAGGTGAGGGCGCGTGTCGATTCCGCCTCGATGCCGAAAGCCGAAAAAGCGGACTGGACTCCCGTGCAGCCGCCGGACAGCGCCGCGGCAGCGCCATACGCCAGGCTGCGGCTGATAGCCTTGAATACGCCGGGTTGGTCTGGGTTGCGGTCTGTCATCGGAATTCAAAGTATTCATACCGGAGGTTCGCGTCCGGTACTTTGTTTTCGCGCATCAGCGCCTGGATGCGCTTCAAAAGGCCTTTGGGGCCGCAAAAGCTGATATCCACCGCCGCGGGATCGGCATTCTGGGCGATTTCGCCAAACCGTTTGACGAATTCCGGGCTCGACGGACCGGTCGATACGGGTATGAATTCCGCGCCGTACTGCCGGGCCAGATCGTCCAGCACCTCGGCGCTGGGAAACTCGCGCCCCGGCGTGAAGAAATAGAACAGGGTGACCTTGTCTAAATTTTTCGCCGATTGATCCGTCAGCCAGGCAATGAACGGCGAGATGCCGACGCCGCCCCCGATCCAGACTTCCCGTTTCGCGGCCGGCGGACGCTTGAAACGCCCGTACGGCGCGTAGATGTCCGCAAACATGCCCGCGCGCGCTTCCTTTACCAGCCTGTGGGTATAGTCGCCGAGGGCGCGGATCACGAAATGCACATGACCGTCCGGCTCGCTGCGGCTTGCGATCGTAAAGGGGTGCGGCTCGCGCAGGCCGTCTTCCTTCATCCGAATGAAGCCGAACTGCCCCGGCTCGAACGAAAGAGACCGCTTCACCGGCGCAAGCTCCAGGTGCAGCGCGTTGGCGCCGGCGTTCGCCTCGATGATGCGGTACTCGGCGTGGTTAGCCAGAAACGGATAGAGCAGCAGCTTGTAGCCGGCGGCGGCAACGCCCAGCGCCGATAGTGCGGCCAGCCATATGCCGGCGGGACTGTCGATGGCGATGGGTGATTTGAAGCTTAGCCAGTGCAGGATGACGATCAGGAACAGCGGCCCGGACAGCTTGTGCCACCAGCGCCAGACGCTGTAAGGAATCTTCCGGTTCAATGCCAGCATGACGATCAGCATCAGAGCGATGAAGCTCAGCTGCCGCACCAGGCGGGTGTAGTAGGGGGGCAGCGAAATGATCGAGGCGGTTTGCCAGGCTTCCAGATTGGCCTTGAACACGAAATGAAACGACGCAAAAGCTAGCGCCCAGATGCCCAGCCATTTGTGCGTCAGATAAACGCGGTCGAGTCCGCCGAACAGCGATTCGACGCTTTTCCAGCGGCCGCCCAACAGGGCCGCGGCGCCCATCAACGCCACCGCCGCCCCCCCGAAGGCCAGGCTGAACGCGGCCGAAGTCAGCCAGGTGGCCTGGGGAAGTTCCACGATCACCAGGGCGCAGCTCATTAAGGCCAGAAAAAGGACTGCGTGCCAGGTCTTGATGTGCATAGGGTGCTCCTTTATCGTCCGTCCCGCGCCAGGAGTGCTGCCGACCACTTGCAACGCCTAACAAGATTATAAAGTTTTCCGTATATCTACCATATCCAAACCTTTAATAACCATAAAATGGTCATCAAAAATCGATTTATTGGCGGTCTAACATCCGGACTGAAAGGCCATGCGGTTCATGGCCCTGCGGGTTATTCGCCTGGCGTCCGGCTTGTCGGAATTTTATTAACGGCTGTTATGCATTTGTCGCACCGGGCACCGGCGCTTTTAAAGTCACCCATGCCCACGCGGGCTAGAACGCCCGGACGACACGGCAGGGGTTGACGCCGGCCGTAACGCCGCTCACAACAACGCTCCGCGGATAACTGATACGATATAAAACCGCGAAGGACACGAACGCTCCTACCACTTGGAGGCGTTCGTGTCCTTCGCGGTTCATTTATAAATCATCAAGGAACAGCTTACTTCGAATCCTTCCACTTCTGCTTCCTGGCCAGTTTCTTTGCCGCTTTCTGTTCGCGGATGACAGCCAGTTCGGCCAGTTCCTGTTCCATCATGGCCGGCGTTTCCAGGCTGATGCGGCCGATCGTGCCGGCGCGCAGTTCGGACAATAGCAGCTTGGCGACCTTATCCATGTCTACGCGTCCGCCCGCACGCAGGCAGCCGCGATTTCTGCCGATAGTCTCCATAAGTTCCTGTTCGCCGTCCGGCAGTTGCTCGATCTGAAAACGGGCCTTCAGCAAATCGGGATAATGCCTTAACAGGTAGTCGGCCGCAAAGAAGGCGATATGCTCGTGGTTGATGGCCGTATCCTTGATTGCGCCCGTGGTCGCCAGCCGGTAGCCGCTGTTCCGGTTTTCGACATTGGGCCAGAGCACGCCGGGCGTATCCCACAGGACGATGCCGTTGCCGATGTCGATGCGTTGCTGGGTTTTGGTGATGGCCGGTTCGTTGCCGGTCTTGGCGATGGTTCGGCCGGCCAGTATGTTGATCAGCGTGGACTTGCCGACATTCGGTATGCCTACGATCAGGGCCTGTATCAGCCGGCCGCTGCTGTCCTTGCCGGGCAGCATCTTGTGACACAGGTCGGCGATCTGGCGCATTTTCTCGGGCTGTTCGATGGTCAACGCCAGAGTCTTGACGCCTTTTTCCTGCTCCAGATAGGCCTGCCACGCCTGCGTCATATCCGGGTCGGCCAAGTCGCTTTTGCTGAGCACTTTGATGCAGGGCTTGTCGCCTCGCAGTGTTTTCAGCATCGGGTTCTCGCTGCTGAACGGAATGCGCGCATCCAGAATTTCAATGATCAGGTCAACCTGCGGCAGGATGTGCTTGATCTCTTTGCTGGCCTTGTGCATATGGCCGGGATACCACTGAATAAGCATGATGTTTTTCAAATAGTTGAGGGCTGGGCGGCATTATAACAACTATCGAATCGCACCGCCGCGATGACAATGCAGCAAAAAAGGCTCATATTCAGTATCATTTGCGGCAAAAACCGATTGCTATGGCTATCCGTATGAAAACGAAGAAAGAAACAACGATAACGAGCAGTTTTTACGCCTACCTGTCAAGGCTGCGCTGGATCAAGCGCTGGGGGCTCAAGCGCAACGCGCATGACGAGAACGTCATGGAGCACAGCTGGGAAGTCTCCGTCATCGCGCATACGCTGGCCTTGATCAAAAACCGCTATTACGGCGGCAATGTCGATGCCAACGCCGTAGCGGCCGCGGCCTTGTATCACGATATCACCGAAGTGATCACGGGCGATCTGCCGACGCCGATCAAATACCATTCCGAGGAAATCAGCGCGGCCTACAAGCAGATTGAAAAACAGGCCGAGAAGGAACTGCTGAACCTGTTGCCTGCAGAATTGCAGGCCGACTTTCAGGCGCTGATTCATCATGACCGCATGCCGGAGGAGCATGTGCGCATCATCAAGGCCGCCGACAAAATCTCGGCCTATCTCAAATGCCAGGCCGAGCTGAAGGCCGGCAATGCCGAATTCGAGATGGCCGCAGCGCAGCTGGCCAAAACCATCGCAGAATCCGATCAGCCCGAAGTCATATTTTTCATGCAGGCGTTCGTGCCCAGTTGCGGCCTGACGCTGGACGGTCTCATGAAAACCTATTGAGCCGGCAACATCAAGGACAGACATGCTAAGAATTTTCCATACGGCGGACTGGCATCTCGGCCATCATTTGCATGGCGTTTCGCGCCATTTCGAACACCAGCAGTTCCTGACCTGGCTGCTGCAGGCCCTGCAGGACAGGCAGGCCGATGCGCTGATTATCGCCGGCGACATCTTCGATACGGCCAATCCCTCGGCCGCAGCCCAGGCGCAGCTTTATGAGTTTCTGGTCAAGGCCAGAACGCAGCAGCCCCATCTGGATATCGTGCTGATCGGCGGCAATCACGACTCGGCCAGCCGGCTCGATGCGCCATCCCCGATACTGAAGGCGCTGGGCGTGCATGTCGTCGGCGGCCTTGCGCGCAAGCCCGATGGCAAAATCGATTGGGAGCGCCTGATCGTGCCGCTGACCGATGCTCATGGTGCTGTCAAAGCCTGGTGCGGCGCCATGCCGTTCCTGCGCAATGCCGACCTGCCTAGCAATGACGTGGCTGATGATCCGTTGATTGCCGGTGTTAAAGACCTGTATGGGCAATTATTCGAAGCGCTTCAGCAAAAAGCCGATAACGGCGAACGCCTGATCCTGACCGGCCATTGCTATATGGTGAACGGCTGCGTGTCTGAACTGAGCGAGCGCAAGATTCTGGGCGGCAATCAGCACGCGCTGCCGGCCGATATTTTCCCTGGCGATATCGCCTATGTCGCCTTGGGCCATCTGCATCTGGCGCAAAAGATCGGCCCGCACGAGCATATTCGCTACAGCGGCTCGCCGATTCCGCTGTCATTTGATGAGGCCGGCTATCGGCATCAGGTGCTGCAGGTCGATATCGGGGACGGTCAAGTGGAAACGGCTGCCGTTCAAATTCCGCGCAGCGTCGGGATGATCCGGATTCCCGACGGCAAAGATTTTGCGGTGCTGTCCGACGTGATCGCGCAACTGAAAAGCCTGGATCTCGATAGCAGCCTGCCGATCGAACGAACTCCGTTCGTGGAACTGAGAATCCGGCTCGACAAGCCGGAACCGGGCCTGCGCCAGCAGATCGAGGAAGCCATCGCCGGACTGCCGCTGCGCCTGCTGAAAATATCGACGGCCTACCGCGGCAGTCAGCAAAGTCTGGCCGATATCGACATCGAACAGCGGCTGGAAGAACTGCAGCCGCTGGACGTTTTCCAGCGCTGCTATCAGACCCGCTACGATCAGGACGCGCCGGAAGTTTTGACGGCGCTGTTCAGCGAACTGGTCGAAAGCGTGCAGGGAGGCGACTGATGCGTATTCTGGCGATCCGCGGCAAAAACCTGGCCAGCCTGGCCGACGCGTTCGAGATTTTACTGGACGACGGCCCGCTCGCGCAGGCCGGCCTGTTCGCCATCACCGGCCAGACCGGCGCCGGCAAGAGCACGATACTGGACGCCTTGTGCCTGGCGCTGTACGACAAGATACCGCGCCTGCCGGACGGGCACGGCTTTGCGGTCGGACACAGGGACGAGGATGAAAATTTGCGCGTGACCAGCAATGACGTGCGCTCGATCCTGCGGCGCGGCACGGCCTCGGGGTTTGCCGAAGTCGATTTCATCGGCAAGGACAAGCAGGCCTACCGGGCGCGCTGGGAAGTCAGCAAGGCGCGCGGCAAGGCGACCGGCCGGCTGCAGGCGCAGGACATCACGCTGACCCATATCGCCAGCGGCCAGCGCATAGGGCAGGGCAAAAAGAGCACGCTGGAAGCGATCAGCGAAAAGATCGACCTCAATTTCGACCAGTTCCGGCGCTCGGTCCTGCTGGCGCAGGGCGATTTCGCCGCCTTCCTGAAAGCCAGAAAGGACGACCGCTCCAATCTGCTCGAGCGCATCACCGGCACCGATATCTATTCCGTGCTGTCGATCGAGGCCTTCGAACGCGCCAAGCAGGAAAAAGAAGCGCTAAGGCGCATCGAAGAACAGCTGCAGGGCCAGATGCCGCTGGCCGAGCCCGACCGTCAAGCGCTGGAGCAGGAACGCGACCAATGCATCGCGTTATTGGATGATCTGGAAAAAGCGATCAATGCCAATCAGCAAATCCTCGACTGGTATACGGCGCTGAATAGCCAGAAAGCGGCCGAGCAGGCGGCCGGCATTGCTTTCGAAAACTGCCGGCAAGCCTGGGACGCTGCCGAACCCGAACGCCTGCTGATCGAAAAAGTTGAAGCCGCGCAGCCGCTTAAACCCCTGCTGGCGCACTATGAAACGGCGATGGCCGAAGTCCTGGACGCGCAGCAAAAACTGAAAATCGGCGGCGAATTGCAGGAAGCCGCAGAACTCAGGCTGAATGCGGCCAAAAGACAGGTAGCGGCTGCCTCCGAGGCCCTGCTGGCCGCCGAGAAAAAACGGCAGGATGCCCAACCGTTATTGCTCAAAGCCCGTGAACTGGATACGCGCATCGGGATCATGCAGGCCGATATCAATGCCTTGAGTGCCGAACAGGACCGGCAGCAGGAGCAACTGGCAAACGCGCAAGCGCACCATCAGAGCTTGCTGGCGCAACAAGCCGAAAGAAACGGCCAGCTGCAGCAGCTCAACAACTGGCTGGAGGAAAATCAGGCGCTGAATCCCGTCGCGGCCGAATGGAACCGCTGGCAGGGCGAGCTGGAACGCTACCAGATGCTGACGGCGCGCAAGGCGGAGATCAAGGTCAAACTCAAGGCCTGCAAAGACACGGCCGATGGCGACGAACGCCTGATGGCCGAAACCAAAAAAGCCATCATCGAAAGCCGAGAGGAACAGGACAAGCAACAGGCAACGCTGGAACCGCTGAAACAGCAGGCCGGCCAATATTCGCTCGAAAGCCTGAGCCGGACCAAAGACGACCTCGAAATCAAGCGCGGGCAAGTCAATGCCGCCCTGAAACTGGCCCATGAAGCGCTGGCGCTGCAACAGGCTCTGACGCAGGACAGCGATAAACTGGCCGCCGTCGAGCAAACGTTGACCGATGCGGCCGAGCAACTGCAAACGGCAACCCGGCAACAGTCAACCAATGTCATCGCGCTCGAAGAGGCCAGAAAATCCCTGGCCTTGATCCAGGCCATCACGCATAAAAACGCCCAGGAATTTCGCGATCTGCTCCAGCCCGGCCAACCCTGTCCAGTCTGCGGAGCGCTCGAGCATCCCTGGCGCGATCATGACCGTATCGATACGCCGCTGGAGAACGCGCAGCAGGCCAGAGTCAGGGAACTGGAAAGCGAAAAAGTGGCGTTGATCAAATCGATCGCCGGGCTGCAAAAAATGATCGACCAGAAACAGGAACAAAAGCTAGCGCTGGCACAGCAAATGGCTCAGGCCCAGGAGAAACTGGCGGACTGCCATAACCAGTGGCGCGCTTTGGCCCTGCCTGACAAAACCAAACTGGCCCTTGCCGATGCCGGGCTTTTACCGCTGCTGGAACAGCAGGCCGAACATTTAACGGCCGAATGGGAACAGGTCAAGCAACAGGAAAAACAAGCCATAGAACTGCAAAAGCAGATCAAAACGGCTCAGGCCCTGTTCGATGCCAGCAAGCAGAAACTGGAAAGTTTGATGGGACGGCAGGCAGTGCTCGACAGCCGGCTGGCCGAAGGCAAAGCCAATCTGACCCATCTTTCAGGCCAGCTTCAGGAAACGGAAGCGCAACTGAGCGCACTGACCGGGCTGTTGCAGACGCCGTTCGCCCGGATCGACGGCTGGCAGTCCGGGCTGATGCGCGATGTCGACCGGTTCAGGCAAAGTCTGGCCGTCCAGGTCAGCCAATGGCTACAGGCGGAGCAGGATGTACAGACAGTCACTCGGGCCCTGGCTGATGCCAATCGCGAAGAAGAACTCGCTGCCCAGGCGCTGCAGCAGAGCCGGCAGCTCTGCCAGACCAAGCAGGCCGAGGCCGCGCTGAAGGCGGAAGAAAAACAGAAGCTATCGGAAGAGCGCAATGCCTTGTTGCCGGACGCCAATGGCGAGACGGTCGACAGCTACGAGCAGATGCTGAACCGTAAGGTCCAGGCAGCCAGAACCGCCTGTGAGCAGGCCGGCCATGATGCCGTTCAGGCCGAAACCGATCTGGCAGCGCAGCGGCAAAACCAGCAGCACTGGCAAGCCGAAACCGGCCGGCGCTCGGATAATCTGGAAAAGGCCCTGGCCGCGCTGAACCAGGCGCTGGCAAGGCAGGGCATCGATCTGGACGGCCTGAAACAATTGCTAGAAAAGGACGAGTCCTGGCTTAACGAGCGGAAAGCCAGCCGAGCGGCACTGGAAAAGGCGCTGCACGAATCGGCTGCGCTGTTGAAAGACAAAGCAGACGAGAGACAGCGGCACGAGATCCAGGCGCCGCTGGAGACCGAGGAACTCGCCAGGCAGATCGCCCAGGAATTGCGGCAACAGCGGCAACTATTGCATTCGCAGAAGGAAGAAAAACTGATACTGCTGCGCGAGGACGACAAGAAAATCAGCGCCGGCAGCCAGCTGAAAGCGGAGCTGGACAAGCAGCAGGCGCGCTGGCAGCAGTGGGAAAGCCTGAACGAATTGATCGGCTCGAAATCCGGTGCCAAATTCCGCAGCTTCGCCCAGAGCCTGACCCTGGAAGCCCTGCTGGCGCACAGCAACCGCCATCTCGAAGACTTCGCCAGGCGCTACCGGCTGCAGCGCGTGCCGGGCAGCGAACTGGAACTGCAGATCATCGACCGCGACATGGCCGATGACGTGCGCAGCGTGCACAGCCTGTCCGGCGGCGAAAGCTTTCTGGTCTCGCTGGCGCTGGCGCTGGGCCTGGCTTCGCTGTCCTCGAACAAGACCCAGGTCGAATCGCTGTTCATCGACGAAGGCTTCGGCAGCCTGGACCCCGAAACCCTCGACGTCGCCATCGCCAGCCTGGACACGCTGCAAGCGCTGGGCCGGAAAGTCGGCGTCATCTCGCATGTGCCGATACTGGTCGAAAGGATCGGCGCCAAGGTTGTGGTTGAAAGACAGGGCGGGGGGAAGAGCCGGGTTTTTGTAGTGGGGAATTGTTAAACAGAAGGCCATAGCTCGGAGTGGAGGGCGGCAGATCAGCTAAGCCGTCGTACGAATAGTAATTGCCTTTAAAAAATGTAAACATTTTTAATTACAAGGTTGTTTTCATCTGTTTAAGACATGCAGGATTGTGTCTGTCATTGAAATCATCCGGCGCTATGGACGCGCCGTTCAATCATCAGCCTCAATCAGGAGAACAGGTTATGAAAAACATACTTCTTATGGCAGTGACTTTATTCATGCTGGCGGCCTCTATAACCAGTCAAGCAGGGGAAGGAACTACCAATGGAACAGATACGGGGACTACCCCCGGCTTTGTGGGCTTATGGGAAGGGGTTGATCCCGAGGACGGGAGCCACATTATGATTTCGATTTCGAGCAATAATGGCGGCACACTCAAAGTGCTCCTTTACGCCACGTTCTTCACTGTATGTGATGATAGCGACAGAGGCTTTGTCCAAGGTACGGGCAACGTTTCTACAGAGGGTGCTTTAACAGTGAATGAATTCATCGTTACCTGTTTTGAACCCAGTAAGACCGTGACGCTTCCCGCCACTTTTACCAGAAATCCGGACGGCACTTTAAAATGGGATCGCTCTGCAGAACCCGCGCCGGTTCCTCCGACGGTAATTTTGCATAAAACCAGCAATTAATGGCGCTGCAATCTGTATGTACCTGCCTGTGCTGCATGGATATGGCACGGGTAACAGTCCCGAAGAACAATCTATGAAAAATATGCTCACTATGACAGTTATATTGTTCATACTTGCGGCCTCCTTGGTCAGTCGGGCACAGGCAGGGGATGTTAGTACCTTTGTTGGCTTATGGGAGGCGGTTGATCCTTTGGACGGGTCTCACACCTGGTACTTTCGATTACGAAAAATGAAGACGACACAGTCAAACTGCTCATTTATGACACATTACGTGTGATGGCAACAGAGGGACTGGCCAGGGCACGGGTGAAGTTTCGGCAGAGGGAGCTTTAAAAGTGGACGATGTCACAATTTCCTGTTTTGAAACTGGCAATACCCAGACAGCATTTACCGCTTTTACTAGAAATTCAGATGGCACTTTAAGGGAGGTCCTCTCTGCGCCATTAACTCCGTTAATAATTTATCATCGAACCAATAAATAACGCTCTCTGTAACCGGATGCCTGCGTCAGCTCAATCGGGATGACGGTATATGAAAAAAAATGCTGATTCCGTCATAGAAAGCGTGAAGGCAAGAGGAATTTTATGTTCGCACAAAGAGCGGCTCCTATCCCAAATTTAGCCTCGCTGATTATGGTTTTGGCCTTTCTGTCAGGCTGCTTCAACGGCAAGGTACAAACCGCCGCCACTGCTGAACAGCCTTATCAGTATGAGGAAACTCGCGCACTTGTTGCGTTGGTGAACGACGCGGCAGAGCTGGTTCGTACTAAAGGCGACACGGCGTTCGGCGATTTCGGCGTTCCCGGCAGCCGCTGGCGGCAGGGAGAGAATTACATCTTTGTGCTGGATCCTGAAGGAAACATGCGGGTTCATCCCGATCCTGCGCTGGAAGGCAAGAACGTGCTGGACCTGAAGGACATCAACGGAAAACCGATCATCCGGGGGCTCATCGATGTTGCCGTGACGGTTCCCAATAAACCGGAAGGCTGGTATCACTATCAATGGCCGGTGCCGGGCGGGATTCTGCCCCGCTGGAAAAGCACTTTCGTGCGGCTGGTGACGGCGCCGTCCGGCAAGAATTACATTGTCGGCAGCGGCATGTACAACGATCGCATGGAACGGTCCTTCGTTGTGGATGCGGTGAAAAATGCCGCCGGACAGATCGAGCAGCATGGCGCAATGGCTTTCAAGCGCTTCCATGATCCGACCGGTCCTTTCCTCGCCAAGGACGAGTATATTTTCGTGTTCGATATGAATGGGGTCAACCTTGTTCTGCCTCCCTTCCCGAACCTGGAGGGACACAACCTTCTGGAGCTGAAGGACACCCAGGGCAAGCAGTTGATTCGCGAGATGCTCGAAGTGGTAAAAAACCGCGGTTCCGGCTGGGTCAATTATATGTGGCCCAAGCCGGGAGAAAGCGTCTCCACCCAGAAGTCGGCTTATGTGACCAGGGCGAAAATGGGCGATCGATGGGTGCTGGTGGGCAGCGGCGTCTATCTGGCCGATGCACCCAAAGCAGCCCCAGTCGCCAGGACCATGAGCGCGCCGGAACTGATGGTACTGGTCCGGAACGGGGCGGCCGTCTTTGAAAAGCACGGCGAGCAGGCCTATCCCGAGTTCCGCAAGAAAGGGTCCAGATGGTTTCGTGATGATACCTATTTCTTTGTCTGGACAATGGACGGCACCCGAGTGTTTCATGCCGCGGAACCGGAAGGCGAAGGGAAGAACGTGCGCGGCATGAAGGATATCCTGGGCAGGCCCATCAGCCAGATGATCCTTGATGCGGTCAAGAATCCGGCAGGCGAAGGATGGATCCATTACATGTACCCCGAGCCCGGCAATATCTTCCCGACCTGGAAGTCCACATTTCTAAAGTGGGTGACTTTCCCTTCGGGGACACCGCACATCATCGGTTGCGGCATCTACAACATGCAGATGGACAAGGCTTTCATCGAGGATGTCGTCAATCGTGCCGCCAGCCTGATCGAGGAACGTGGGCAGGAAGCCTTCGGACAGCTGCGCGATAAGAGAGGCCCCTTTGTTTTTATGGACACCTACGTATTCGTTGAAACCCCGGATGGCACCGAACTGGTGAATGCCGCCTTCCCCAGCCTGGAAGGGAGGAACATCATTGACTTGAAAGATCTGAAGGGGAAAGCGTTTGCTCAGGAATCCATCGCCGCTGCCATGAAAGAAGGCAGCGCCTGGGTAGACTATTACTGGTACAAGCCCGGACAGAATACGCCCGCGCGCAAGCAGACCTTCGTGCGGAAGGTCCAGTCAGGCGAGGATATCTATATCGTCGGGTCGGGCTTCTACCTGGAAGAGTAGGCTGCACCGGCGGTCTGTGGAAAAATATGACCACCCCAATGCATCCGGACCGATGATATGCTGCTAGAAACCAGGATTCCGCTAAGTTATTTATTCAACAAGATTAAATATGATCTGTTAGTGGTGCTGGTCATATCCGGCGTGTTTCACACGCTAAAAATCGTTTTCGTCAGGCATTTGCCTGTCATCCCGTTGTCCCTGGTTACGGTCCTGGGCACGAGTATCGCCCTGCTGCTGGCCTTCAAGCTCAACCAGTCGTACGACCGCTGGTGGGAGGCGCGCAAAGTCTGGGGGGCGATCGTAAATGATTCACGTACGCTGATGCTGCAACTGCTCGGCTTCATAGCCACTGAAAAGCTGGAGGAACAGAAGGTCGGTTCACTTGTGAGACAAATGGCATACCGGCAGATCGGCTGGTGCTATAGTCTGGGCCTGTCATTGAGAAAGCAGGACCCCATGGCGAATCTGGACGGCCTGGTTGCCGCTCATGAACTGAAAGCGCTCGAAGAACAAAGCAACAAGCCGCTTTACCTGCTTTTGCGCCACATGGCCGATTTGAGAGAACTGCGTAAGCTCGGTGTGCTCAACGATTTTCAGCAAATACAGGTGCAAGGTACGATCAGCCGGCTTTGCGATTCAATGGGAAAGGCGGAAAGAATCGCGAACACGGTGTTTCCCGCCACTTACAGGAAGTATTTGCACTTTTTCATTTATATTTTTTTGATTTCGCTCTCTATCGCTCTGGTAGAGAGCGTCGGCATTTATGAAATACCTTTGCTTGTGGTGATCGCATCCACTTTTTTCCTTATTGAGAAGTCGGCAAGGCACTTGCAGGACCCGTTTTCCAACCGTCCGACCGACATAGCGGTTACCGCCATCGCACGGACGGTGGAAATCAATCTAAGGCAACTGCTGCTCGAAAAGGACATTCCCCAGGCTGTAGCGCCCGACAAATTTTATATCCTGTGATTTTTTCATCCGAAAGCAGGATCTTCATGGCTATCAGGCGAAATTCGGGCGTGCTAGGATAATTGGCCAGTTTTACGTCAATACAAATGAGGAATAGCCGTGGCTGCAAAACTTTCCGATATCATCAATGCCATTGAATTCATCAGCGCTGATCCGGCTCTCGAAAGCGAGGCGTTTTTGTCGCTGAACAGTGGAGAAATATTTATCCGTTCCCCTGATTTTGAGGAAGAACTGGAGAATTGTCCGGACGATGTTGATGATTCGGCCGAATACCTCCCGCTCCCGCACAAACATGATCTGGGCCTTGGCGTGAGGTTGGTCCATGCCTTCATTGATGAGTACCGCCCGTCCGCAAGTGATGACGTATACGCCATATTCAGGCGGCGTGGCGCCTATGCAAGGTTTAAGGATTGGGCCGATCGAGAAGGGCTGCTGGACGAGTGGCATCGTTATGAAGATGAATCGAAAACGGCAGCCGTTCGGGAATGGTGCAGCGAAAACGACATCGAATTTTCTGAATAATGGTTGCAAGAGGGGCGCAGGCATTGGGAAGGCTTGAGTTTAGCCGCTGCCGAAATCGCATTAACGGCGGGACGACAATACGCGTATAGGGCGCGGCGGCGGAGATGGCCTTCGGCGCAAGCCGAAGGCCATGATGCGGAATTATTCGCAGTTGATTACGGTATCGGCATCCCTGGCCGGGCCAGCCATGCAGGAATCTGTGCCGGTGCCGCCGTCCAGGCTGTCGGAGCCGGGACCGCCGCCGAGAAAGTCATCGCCCTGACCGCCCGATGCCGTGTCGTTGCCAGGGCCCGCGCCGAGGAAATCATCGCCGCGGTCGCCGGACCGCGTGTCGTCGCCCGGATGCGCGTGCAACGTGTCGTCGCCGTTGCCGCCGATCAGCTGATCCATGTCGCCGGCCCGTTTGCTGCCCGACAGGTAGTCATCGCCGTTGCCGCCCAATAAAATATTATTGCCGTTGCCGCCGTCGATCATGTCGTCGCCGTTGCCGCCGCAGACGATATCGTTGCCATCGCCGGCGTAGACTTCATCGCTGCCGTTGCCGGCATAGATCACATCGTCGGCGCTCGTGCCGACGATGTGATCGCTCTCACCGGTGCCGACGCAGGTAGCCGGGATGCCGTTGCACATAGGGATGTTTCCGGCAGGCGCGGCGGAAGGATCGGCGCAATTGATATCGGCGGCCCATGCCGCGGGCTGGGCCAGCATTAAAGTCAGTGCGCAGCCGGTCATTATTCTGGTTTTCATTCAATACCTCATAAATGGAGTCAATACTGCCAAACAGCCGTTTGGATACCGGCAATATTGCAGAATCTGTGCCATTTTTTAAGTATTTGAAATTATTATAAATTAATATTTTAATAATATACTGTTGCGGCATTTGCCCTGGCAGGGCAGTTTAAATAACACAGTTTTATAAAAAATGCGGTTGAATTAAGTGAATGATAACCGATGCCGAACCCAACAGGTTGCGGCATGGTCTTATAGCTATATCAGAAAATCGTCCAGCAATCGGCTGTTAAACGGATTTTGCGCGGCAACCGTCTTGTCTTCATCGGTGTTGTAGCCCCACAAGGCGAAGATGAGTTTGACGCTGGCCAGTTCATCGTTTTTTTGCACATTCAACAGGGTCGGCAGCCTGTCCTCGACAAAATGAATCGGTTGCTGCGGATGTTTTTCCAGTAATCCTTTCAAAACCTCCTGTTTGCTCATATTGCGGTCGAGGCCAAAAATATGCGCGTCGGGCAGATCAACTTGATTGGCTTTCAGTATCTGTTTGACGAAGCGCTCCTGCTTGGTCGTGATGATATACCAGATGCCTTGCTGGCCCAGCCGCCGCAGTTTGTCGCCGATGCCGGAGAATAGCGGATTCATGTCGACCCACTCGGCCAGCGCCGAGTCTATCCAGGCATCGCGTGTTTCGCCGAACAGTTTTTTCAGGTCATTGACAGTCATTTGCGCATCTTGCATCAGCGCCTGAGTTTTGCCGGCGTAATCGCTGTAGATTGCATCCGTCGTTTCGCCCAGATGCAAAAGGCGCATGGCCAGTATTGCTTCATAGCCGGTTTCGATGATCGGCCGTACCCGGCGAAACTGGTCGATCAAGGATTGCGGCGGTACAGGGCCGGGCATGTCATCCCAGATCTGGCCGGCGCATTTCCAGCCTGTTATCGCGGTTTCGACCGCGCTGTCGCAAATCACGCCGTCAAAATCAAGCGCATAGATGATGGAGTTGTTCATAAGTTTATTGTTGATGCAGCGATGGACAAGATAGCCTTGGAAAGATGCAATTCTACCTCAAATTGACCGTTGAGGCATGACGCTTGCCAATCACCGATAGTCTGCATATAAGCGCTTGACCCAGGCCGTTTTCCCGGAATAGCTCTCGCTGATCTTCTCAAGCGGTTCGGGGAATCGTTGCGGCCAATCGACGCCGTATTTTTCCGCTTTGCACAAAGGCGCCAGCAATGAAGCGACCGCCAGATCCGCACGCGTAAAGCAATCGCCGACCAGGAATTTCCGGTTCTGCAGGTGCGCATCGAGTTTGTCGATCGCTCGATCGAGCTGTTCAAGCGCTGTCTGCGAAGTGCTTTGATTGAGCTTCATCTTGTTGCGCATGGCGCTGCTCAGTTTCGGGTATATGAAGGGCATGACAAAGCGCCCATACCAGGGGCCGCCGTTGGTAAATATCGGGATCAGCATGTCCGGATGGTCCAGCAAGACATGATAACAGACCGCCCTGACCATAATGCCTATCTGTTCATCGGCAAATTTCTCCCATTCCATGGCTTCCTGCCTTAATGCCTGATTGTCAGGCGTCAGCGGCGATTCGGGAAAATGCGCATCCAGATAATCGACAATATCGCTGGAATTTTTGATTATCCTGCCGTCATGGACCAGAACAGGGAGTGACGATGAACCGCTCAGCTTCGTAGCCTTGGCCCTGTGCAGGCCGGGCAGGAGATTGACGGTCCGGTAGTCCAGTTTCTTGTAATCGAGCGCCCAGCGCACCTTTTCGCAGTAATGGGAGATAGGGAATTGATAGAGGGTCAGCATGGTGATTTTTTCCTGAAAATAATGTATTGCATTCAAATTCAAGTCTGCATCTGATGGGCATCCTTGGCCTGAGCATTGCTTTTAACGGCTAAGCTGCGTCGCAATATAAAGCAAATTCGTCAATTTATCATTAACGGTTTTTGTTTTTCGCAGGGTGTTTTGCCTGTACCATTGGACCAATAAGAAATAAAGGAGAGCGGGTGGTTGATTTGAATGATGCAATACCGCAATGCGGCCGCAATATCGCATTGACCGGCCACAGCACCAATCTGTTGGGCATTTCGACAGCTTTTCTGGCCAGCACCGATTTTAACGAACACCCTTGCGAATTGCACATACACGGCACCCGCGAAACCAATGCCGGCCTGTTCGATAAACTGGCGGAGGCACAGACCGTGGCGCAGGCAGGCGCTCTGTTTCAGGATTACATGAGCCTGGTTTTCGGCTTTGAGGACGAGCAGCGGCTTAAGGCCGATGCACAAGGCCGGCGGCGCTTCCGCAGCAGTTATCTGAGCCTGCTGCAGGATTGGAGCTTCGATTCCAACAATGCGCAAAGCGCCGTATTGAAAGGCTGGGTGGAAAGCCGCTTCGGTTTGTTGCCGACTTATCACAAGGCGCCGATCAGCGGTTTTACGACCAAGGCCTGGATGGAGTACATCCAGGACAAAATGAACAGCCGTTATCACAACAACTGTATCTACCTGCAGCTTGACCTGCTTTACGAATTTTGCCAATGGGTCGCGATGCGCTTCAACACGCCGGCAGGCAGCCATTTGACGCTGTACCGGGGCGTCAACAAACTGACAGACTGCGTGCAGGAAAAAAACGACGGCCACCGGATGATACTGCGCCTGAACAACATCGTTTCGTTTACCGATCGGTACAGCCGGGCCAGTGAATTCGGCGACTATATTATCGAAGCGAAAGTGCCGAAGGTGAAGTTGTTGTTTTTCAATGAGCTGCTGCCCCGGCACACCTTGCGAGGAGAGTCCGAATACCTCGTGATAGGCGGCAGTTATCAGGTGCAAATATCTTATTAGCCTGAATATTTTACGAAATCTATCGTTCTCACGCAGAGCGCGGGACCCCTAACAATGGGAATATACAAAATGAACTTGACGCTTAAAGACCGCGCTCTTGGCGCTTATCTGGGCTTTGCCTGCGGCGACGCGCTGGGCGCTACCGTAGAATTTATGACGCCCGAACAAATTCGCGCCGAATACGGCCTGCACCGCGACATTACCGGCGGCGGCTGGCTAAAATTGAGGCCCGGCCAGATTACCGACGACACCGAAATGTCGATCGCGCTGGCGCAGGCCATGATTGACTGCGGCGGCTGGGATCTGACGCGTGTGGCCGATTCATTCGCGGCCTGGCTACGGTCACAGCCGGTCGATATCGGCAACACCTGTCGCCGCGGCATCCGGCGCTACATTAAAACCGGAGCGCTGGCGGGTCCGGTTAACGAAGCCGAAGCCGGAAACGGCGCCTGCATGCGCAATTTGCCGGTCGCAATTGCAACGTTGGGGAACGCACCGGCCTTCGAGCGGCAAACCCTGGAGCAATGCCATCTGACGCATCATCATCCGTTGTCCGATGCGGCTGCATTGTGCCTGGGGCGGATGCTGCAAGCGTTGGTCGCCGGCGAAGGCATCGAACCCTGCCGGCAGCAGGCGATTGCCTTGATAAAAGCGCACCCCGAATTTCAATTCGATCCTTATCCGGGCCTTGCCGGCGGATATATCGTCGAGACAGTGCAAACCGTGCTTTACCATTTTTTTCATACCGATTCTTTCGAAGCGTGCCTGACCGAAACGGTCAACCGAGGCGAAGACGCCGATACCACGGGCGCACTGGCCGGCATGCTGGCCGGTGCGCACTATGGGATCGATGCCATTCCCCGGCGTTGGCTGGATCGGCTGGAGCCGGCTGTCAGCAGGACCATAGAGCGGCAGACCGAGGCCTTATTGAAGCTGAGACACTCTGGAATATAACACGTGTAGGCTGGGTTGGAGCTTTAGCGGAAACCCTGCATGGGCGGCCCAGAATTGCTGGGTTTATCAATCCAACTGTAGGTTGGGCGGGGCATGTTGCCTTCAGCATCGCTAAGCGGAATCTCTAAGCCCAGCTATTGCAGAAACGTTAGGGACAGGGTTACAAACCCTGTCCCGCTTGGGGAATCAATTAACCATGGACACTGCAGAGGATTGATGCCCTGCAAGCTCCTTCTCTCCCATTTCAGCAGGTTGCGTTAAAATGGCGCTTTTTTTGAGCCCATTTAAAGAAAATGCCTACAGTCCTCTACGGGATTATTGCCTATATCCTGCTGCAATTGTTGATCGGCGTGTATTTTTCGCGCCGCATCGTCAGCGAAAGCGATTATCTGTTGGCCGGACGCAGCCTCGGCCCGGGCATGGCCAGCCTGAGCGTATTTGCGACCTGGTTCGGCGCCGAAACCTGCATAGGCGCGGCCGGCTCGGTCTACGAGAGCGGTCTGTCGGGCGCGACGGTCGATCCGTTCGGCTATACTGTCTGCCTGGTGCTGATGGGCATGGTGTTCGCTGTGCATTTGTGGCGGCGCAACCTGACCACGCTGGCTGATCTTTTTGAGCAGCGCTATTCGGCTAAAATCCAGAGCCTGGCCGTGTTGCTGATCGCGCCGACTTCGGTCATGTGGGCGGCCGCGCAGATCAGGGCGTTTGGGCAGGTGTTGTCGTCCGCGTCGGGATTTGAAGTGGAATGGGCGATTGCCGTCGCGGCGCTGGTTGTGGTCATCTATACCATGTACGGGGGGCTGTTGGCCGATGTCGTGACCGACGCCGTGCAGGGCATCGCGTTGATTATCGGTTTATTGCTGCTGCTGTTTTTCGTGCTGAAGGCCGGCGGCGGGTTCGAGGCATCCATAGCGCATATTCAGCCGGAGCGGCTTAGCCTGTTCGGTGCAGGGGAGAACGCATGGGCTGATAAAATCGAGCAATGGGCCATTCCGATCTGCGGATCGGTTTTGTCGCAGGAACTCGTGGCGCGCGTGCTGGCCAGCCGCTCGCCCGAAGTGGCGCAAAAAGCCTGCATCCACGGCGGCCTGCTGTACCTGGCAGTGGGGCTGGTTCCGGTTTTCATCGGTCTGCTCGGCTTTCAACTGGTGCCGGGATTGGCGCAGCCTGAGCAGATACTGCCGCACCTGGCCCGCGAGCATCTCAACACGTTTTTATACATCGTCTTCGCCGGCGCGCTGATCTCGGCCATTCTGTCGACGGTCGACAGCGCCTTGCTGGCAGCCTCGGCCCTGGTGTCCCATAATCTGATCGTGCCGGCCGTCAAGACGATCAGCGATCAGGACAAGGTCAAAGCCGCACGGATTCTGGTCATGGTGTGCGGCATTATCGCCTTTGTCCTGGCGCTGCATGCCGAGCGTGTTTATACGCTGGTGGAAGAGGCGTCGGCGTTCGGCAGCGCCGGCATTTTCATTGTCGTCGTTTTCGGCCTGTTCACGCGCTTCGGCGGCAGTTTGAGCGCTGCCGTCACGCTGCTGGCCGGCATGTCGACGTGGATAATCGGCCACCACTTCATGAATATCGGCACGCCTTACTTGATGTCTCTGGCTGTGGCGCTGGCCAGCTATGTGCTGATGGGATTCTTTGAGGCTTGGTGGGTCGGGCGTGGATTGATGGTTAAACGGAACGACTTCAATTTTTAATGTCTAATCTATACAGTAAGATATGCTTTCCACACAACAAGAACACAACAAACACGAAGGAAGGTAGATATATGAAAAAGTTACGCGTTTATCTGATGGTGATATTTACAGCGCTGACTATGTTGTCATTGCCTGAAGCGCATGCACAATCATCCTCGCAGAAATTCGGCCGGGGTCTGGCGGGCATGACCTGCGGTTTTCTTGAGATACCGGGCAATATTGTGCAGGAAACGCGGACCCAAGGCGCCGTCGGCGTACCCATCGGCCTGGCGAAGGGATTGGGCATGTTTGTGGCGCGCGAACTGGTCGGCGTTTATGAGTTTATTTCCGCGCCTTTCGCGGCGCCGGCAGGTTTTCGGCCTATTTTACAGCCCGAGTATCCCTGGGATTACTTTGAATAGCACGCGCAGGCTGGGCTGCAGCTTGAGCGGAAACCCGGCATAGGCGGCTTCGAAAGGCTGGGTTTAGCAACCCAGCCTACCGCGCTTGCCGCTCACTTCGGCGCCCAGAAGGTATGCAGTGCATACCCTACGCCTTTTAAATCCGACCGCTAAACCAAATACCGGCTCCAACTGCCATACCTGTTCTCGATCCTGCCGCGCGGTATGCTCGCCGCAATCAGCAACAGCGCTGCCGCAACCCCTGACCAGTCGGCAAGGGTGCTGCCGCCCTCCAGCATCAACGGCGTAGCCATCAGGGCGAAGGCCAGCAGCACATTGACAAAGCGTACCGGGCGTGCCGATTCGGCCAATGCCGTGATGGAAATTGTTACGACGAGAGCGCCGATCAGATGGTCGCTGTTGGCTTGTTCGCCTTGCGTTCCGAAAATCAGCCGCGTACACATCAGCCAGATGCCGATGGCCGCGCTCAGCACCAGTGACCAGGGCAGATTGACGCCGCCGCCGGCCATGTCCTTGATGATCGTCCAGGGCGAGCCTTCGAAACTATCGGGTTCGGTTTTGCGGCCGCCTTCTATCGTGTCGCCGCGCAGGAACGCCAGAATGACCGATTTGCCCTTGCGGCGGCGCTCGGCCAGAAACTGGCCCGTGGCGATCAGTTCGTCGACGGAATAGGGAATCTGGATCAGCATGGCCGCGGCCGCTATCAGGCAAAGTGTGCACCAGGTGCCGATCAGAATGGGCTGGATGATGATGAAGAAAATGCTGACGGCGCCCAGCGGCACGATCATGACGCCGAACAGAATGACCAGCCAGGGCATCGTGCGCCAGCGGTCGCGCCCCCCGATGATGCCGGTCAGTATCTCCAGCAGGTAAGTTACCGCGCCTAGCCCCGCGTCGGGTATGGGCCAGGCCTTGGAAACATCGGACGTGATGACGCGCTTGGTGCCATCGCCGAAATAAGGGTCCCAGGCGTCCGGTATATGGCCCAATTGGTAGGCGGCCAGATAGCGCGAGATGTAGAGCCCGATAAAGGCCAGGAGAATGATCGGCACGCGCTGCATCCATGACGACGGGTTGTAATCCCAGCCGGGCGGAATGTCGGGGCCTTTCAGGCTGGCAATGAGGCCGATGCCCGGCATGGGGCGAACCAGCATTGAAAAGCCGATCACGAGAGAGCCTACCAGCGTATCGTTCAGATAAGCCGAAGCGCTCGGCGTCCAGAACACCAGCGGCGCGAACAGCAGCCACAGTCCCACGGCCGCGTTGGCGATGCGCGCCCAGGCCATGCGCCGCGACAGCGACAGCGCGCCGAACACCAGCACCAGCGCGCCGGCGGCCAGGTCGTTGACGGCCATGGTATCGTCCCGGTAACCCAGGATAGGCGGGCTGCTTATGAGCCAGGTGCCCAAAGCCATGTTCAGAAAATGCGCCCAAAGGTTTTCGCGGTGCGTGTTGCGCCAAGACCGATTATATTCATGTAACAGGTGTTCGGCCGGTTCGGGCTCGGCGGTCATGGTCTCGACCCATTCCGGCGCAGTCAGTTTGTTGCGTTTGTACCAGCTCAACGGATCGGCCTTGAGCGCAGCCACAATCGCCGGCAGCGCATCGCGCAATGAATGCCGGGGCTCCCAATTTAACAGGTTTCTGGCCCTGGAGATATCCAGTTCATAATGATCGTCGGCCAGGTCTACCATGAACGGCTTGATGAAAGGTTTCTCGCCTTTGTCGATCGAATCCGGTATCGCGATTTCCATCTGTGCCTGCAGCCCGGCGCCGACCTTGGCCAGCATTTTCGGCAGCGTTTCAGTCGGCCATATTTCCCCATGGATCAGATAGCCGATTTCGTTTTGCAGCGCCTCGTAGCCCATTGTCAGCGGCTCGCCTACGAGCAGTTCGAGTTCGGCGGGCAGTTGCCTGCGTTGCCGGATCATGCGCACGATAGCCTCGATCAGGTCCTCAATGTGAATGAACGACTGGCCGTGCGAGATGTCACCTGCAAAAAACCGGCTCGTGAACTGGCGCTCATAGATCCGCTGTATCTGATTCGCGAGCGTTGGCGGCAATACGTCATCGGTATAGACGCCGGCAATGCGGACCAACACATAAGGGATAGCGCCGTGCTCGTTGATGACAACTTCCTCGGTTTCCAGTTTCGACTGCGGATAAGCCCATTTGGGCTGTAGCGGCGAGTTTTCCGTAATAGGTATGCCGGGCTCGGTGGGCGCATGCACGAGCATCGTGCTGGCATAAACGAACTGCTCGACGTCAAAGCCATGCAATGCCCGCAGCAGGCGCCGGGTTCCTCTGACGTTGACGCTCTCGTACAACGGGTGCGGCTCGCCGGTGAAATCGTAATAGCCGGCCAGATGCACAACCGATGCGATGTGCGCGCCGTAGTGCTGGCGCACGTCATCCAGGGCTTTTTCAACGGCGCTGTCAGAGGTCAGGTCCAGATCGATCAAGTCCGGAAACTTCGATGGATCGGCGCCCCTATCCAGACCGACAATGCGGTAATGTTGCGCCAGCGCCTTGCTCAGTGCCTGGCCGAGAAAGCCACTGATGCCGGTAATCAAAACAATGTCTTTCGCGGCGTTCGCAGTCTTGTTACCCATGATCGTTTTCTCCCGAGAGGTTTGAGCGATCTCCGGCTTATCGAAGAATCCCAAAGCATTTACCGACCATTTTTCGAACAGGAAAGGGAAGATAAAGTTCATGCATTCAGCGCTGATGCAAGCGCATGTGTCTGTGGCCAGGCGACCGGGCCGGTTTTCGGTCGGAGAGAGGGATGGGCGTCAGTCGAAGGTTCTTACTGGTCAAGACCAGCCCATGCGATGCAAGGACATAGCCGCTGCGGCGCCTTCGGGAATAGTGTGCAGCGTAATGGCGAGCACCGATATCCCAGCGGCTTCCGTTGTCCGGCCGATGCAATGGGGCGTGAGCATCGCCTCTGGTTTGCTCGCCGATGCCGTATGCATCGGCTTTCCCGGTATGCCTGAGCTGTCAAGGCTAGGTCCGCCGGCGGCGTACCCATTTTTCGATTTCTACGGTCACGAATACTACCGACGACAGCCCCAGGCAGAGCAGTAATTCATTCAGGCTCAAGGCCTGGGTTTTGAATATCGGCTGCAAGACGGGTACATACAACACTGCCATTTGCAAGCCGAAAGTCAGTATTACTGCGCCAAAGAGAGGCAGGTTGGAAAACAGCCCTTGCCGAAACAGCGAGGCCCGATCCGAGCGAATCGCCAGCACATGGCCCATCTGCGACAGCGTCAGCACCGTGAAGACCATGCTCTGCCAGCGCGGGGAATCGGTTACGTAGGCCCAGCCTTGGGCAAACAGGGACACGCCCGCCATCAACAGACCGACCCACAGAATGTGTTGCCACATCCCTTCGGCGAAAATACTTTGCTGGGGCGGGCGCGGCGGGCGTTGCATAATGCCCCGTTCCTCCGGTTCTACTGCCAGGGCCAATCCCGGCAATCCGTCCGTCACCAGGTTGATCCAGAGGATGTGAATCGGCAGCAAAGGGATCGGCAGGCCGATAAAAGGCGCCAGGAACAGTGTCCAGATTTCCGCCGAATTGCCGGTTAAGGCGTATTTGATGAATTTGCGGATATTGTCGAAAATGCGCCGTCCCTCGCGCACCGCCGTTACGATGGTGGCGAAATTGTCGTCCAGCAGCACCATATGCGAAGCTTCCCGCGCCACATCGGTGCCGATCTTACCCATTGATACCCCGATATTGGCAATGCCGAGCGCCGGGGCGTCGTTGACGCCGTCGCCGGTCATTGCGACGAATTCGCCCTTATCCTGGAGCGCCTGCACGATTTTGATCTTTTGTTCCGGCGCCACGCGCGCGTAGACGCGCACAGAGTTTACCCGCTGCTCGAATTCTTCGAGGCTCATATTGGCCAGATCCTGCCCGGTCAGTACCTCGGAGTCTTCATCCGCAATACCGAGCCGAAGGGCAATGGCTTTCGCAGTGGCCGGATGGTCGCCGGTAATCATGACCGGCACGATGCCCGCGCTGCGGCATAAATCCACCGCCTGCTTCGCTTCCGGACGCGGCGGGTCCATCAAGCCTACCAGGCCCAGAAAGCACAGTCCGCTTTCCAGCGCATCGCCGCTCTGAGGGGAAGGTCTTTCAGCCAGCCGCTTCCACGCCAGCGCAAGGACCCTGAGCCCCTGCGCGGCCATTTGATCCGCCGTTGCCATGACGTTTTCCACAGCCAAAGGCTGCGGGCCGCTGCCATGCCATTGTTCGACGCAGAGAGGCAGCAGATTTTCCGGGGCGCCTTTGGTATAAACGACAAAGCCGTTGTCATCCTGGTGCAGGGTGGACATCAGTTTGCGTTCGGAGTCAAAGGGGATCTCGTCCAGCCGCGGCATCGTTTTGACCAGTCCAGCACCGTCATAGCCTGCGCGGACTGCGGCTTCATACAAGGCCGTTTCGGTAGGATCGCCTACGACGATGCCTTGCTCGTCGCGGCGGGCATCGTTGTTCAGAGCCAGGGCGTGGAGCAGGGGCGGCGGAAAATCCTGAGCGATGCCTTCCCGCATGCTTTCTTCCACGTAGAAGGCTTCGGCTTGCATGCGGTTTTGGGTCAGGGTGCCGGTCTTGTCCGAGCAGATGAAGGTCACCGAACCCAGCGTTTCCACCGCAGGCAGGCGCCGGATCAGCGCGTTTTTCTGTACCATCCTTCGGGCGCCCAGGGCCAGAGATACGGTAGACACGGCAGGCAAGGCCTCTGGAATGGCGGCCACGGCCAAACTGACGGCAGTCAGAAACATCAGCACCGGCGGCTCGCCACGCAACAGGCCCACGGCGAAAATGATCGCGCAGATGGTCAGCACCAACAATGCCAGGCGCTTGCCGAACACGGCCAAGCGTTGTTGCAGCGGTGTTTTGCTTTCCTTATCCTGACTCAGAAGCCTCGCGATTTTGCCCAGTTCCGTTTCCATTCCGGTTGCGACGATCATGCCCAGGCCACGGCCATAGGTCGCGATGGTGCCCTTGTAAGCCATATTGCGGCGGTCACCGAGCGGCGGCTCCAACTCTCGCAATACGGCGCGGCTTTTCTCTACCGGCAGAGATTCGCCGGTCAATGCCGCTTCTTCCACCTTGAGCCGCGCAACGTCCAGTAGCTTGAGGTCAGCGGGTACGACGTTGCCCGCTTCCAGCAGCACCAGATCGCCCGGAACCAGATCCCGTGCCGCCACGGTCTGAATATTGCCGCCGCGCAGCACTTGCGCCGTCGGGCTGGCGAGCCGCTTGAGCGCCGCCACGGCCCGTTCGGCGCGGAATTCCTGTATGAAGCCGATAACCCCATTCAACACCACGATGACGGCAATCGCGATCGTATCGCTTGATTCTCCGATCAGGCCGGACACGATGCCGGCCAAGATCAGCACGATAATCATGAAATCGGTGAACTGCCCGATAAACATGCGCACCGGCCCGCGTCGGCGCTGCTCCATGATCATGTTCGGCCCGAAAGCGTCCAGCCGGCGCTGCGATTCTTCGTGATCCAAGCCTTTTTCAGGGTCGACCTTTAGCCACGCCGCCGCCTGCCAGGGCTCAAGAAGATGCCACGGTGTCTCAAAGGGCTTGCTTTTTTCTGGTTTTTCTTGTTTTTTTGTGGCTTGCATTGTTTAAATCACAGGGAAGATATGAATATCGTTTTTTCGGGATATAGTATTTCGATGTTTTCGCTGATGTCCACTCTTGCCTCCCTGCACAGGGTTTACACGGCTGTCCGTCGAACTGGCCGTTTATGTGCCCCAGACCTCGATTTTCCGCATCGAATCCCTTGGCAATGTTCGCTTCGCCTTTGTCTTGTCAGGCTTTGCGCGCTATTATGAGCTTTGTTGCAAGCGTTCGAATCAAGCGAATGTTCACGCCATTGCCCCCTGTCTGGGGACTCAATATTGAAGCAGACTGCTCAAATCAAACGTTATGTGAAAAGGAAAATATGAATACATACGATTGGAATGCCAAGGATTATGAAAGAAATTCACAAGCTCAGCAAGAATGGGCAAGAGAGCTTATTGCAAATCTGAGCTTAAAGGGAAGGGAGGACGTTCTCGATTTGGGCTGCGGCGACGGCAAAGTAACGGCGGAAATTGCTCGATCAGTCGGTGATGGATCGGTTGTCGGCATTGATAACTCAAGTCAGATGATAGATCTGGCAAAGGAAAAATATCCACAAGACAGCTATTTCAATCTTTCGTTTCAGGCAATGGACGCTGGCGACTTATCATTTGAAGGCTGTTTTGACGTGGTTTTTTCAAATGCAGTGCTGCATTGGGTCAAGGATCATAAGCCTGTTATTGACGGCTTATATAAGAGTCTCAGGGCTGGAGGCAAAATTCTCCTGCGCATGGGAGGACAAGGCGATGCTGAAGGTATAATTTCAGCTATTAACGACGTTAAAGCTTCAAATCAATGGGCGCAGTACTTTACTGAGTTTGAATTTCCTTATAATTTTGCCGGCATCGATGAAACTCAAGTGTTGTTGAAAGAATCCGGATTTTCCATAAATCGTGTCGAACTCATTCCTAAAGATATGACGCATGACGGAAAATCAGGGCTGGAAGGGTGGATTCGAACAACATGGTTACCCTACACGGAACGCATTCCCAAAGAAAAGCGGGAGGCCTTTATCGAAGCGGTTGCTTCGAGTTATCTGGATAAAGTGCCGCTGGGAGCAGATGGTAAAGCGCATGTAGCCATGGTGTTGATTGAAGTTGAAGCAGAAAAAAATCACATAGCCGGCGGGCCAGTCCGTCGTCAGGCTGATTTGAAGGCAAATGCCTGGGCACATTCAGTGTTCCACAATTATTCAACTCCCGTAAAGGCTTATCAAAGCGCCATTAGAAATAACAAGGTCAGATTACCAAGATGAATGCACTCGCCCAACTCCATGCCGATATTGAAGCACGCGTACAAGCCATCCGGAGCGCCAATCCCGATTGGCTATGCGGCCTGGGCTGCGACAGTTGTTGCCGGCGGCTCGCCGAAATACCGAGGCTCACGGCGGCTGAATGGGAGCTGTTGCGGGAAGGGCTTGCCGCGTTGCCCCCGGAACTGCTTAGGGAAATCGGCCAGGATATCGCCGCGCTGGCCGGACAGCCATCGCGGCCCATTGTCTGCCCGCTGTTGGATCAGGCTGCGGGGGCCTGCCGGGTTTATGCTCATCGCCCGGCGGCTTGCCGCACATACGGATTCTACGTCCAGCGCGACAAAGGACTCTACTGCAAGGACATCGAATCGCGCGTAGCCGGCGGTGCCTGGGCCGAGGCGGTATGGGGCAACCAGGACGCTATCGACCGCCAGCTCCGCAGCCTGGGCGATGCGCGCGAATTGACCGAATGGTTCGAGCGCTGGCAGAAGAGCGGGGAGATAGGCTGAAATCGTCTAATTACTTGTTATGCATGGGGCGGCACAAGCTGTGATTCCAGTGATACAGGAAGAAAAAACCGGTTGCGGAATCGCATCGGTAGCCAATATCTTGGGCAAGACTTACGCAGAGATGAAAGAAATAGCTAACGCAATGGGTATCTATGCCTCAGATAAATCTCTCTGGTCTGATACCCAATACGTAAGGCGCATGCTTTCCGCCGCAGGTATTGAAACCTCCGCTGATGAATTGCCTTTTGAATCATGGGACACTTTGCCTGATCTGGCGCTGCTGTCCATCAAGTATCATCAGGAAAACGGTAAAAATTTCTGGCACTGGGTAGTGTTTAAAAGAGCAGAGGGTCTTCCTATTGTTTTAGACTCCGCCAGCTATCTGCCATCAAACATTCGAACGGATTTTGATGGCATGCAGCCAAAATGGTTTATCGAGGTGAAAAATGCATAATAATTCATTCAAGCCGATGCCACTTCGCGTCGCGGCTTAAACGATATGCATCTTTAGAGATCCGTATGTTTAAACGTCTATTGTTTATCTGCATGCTTTGTCTCCCTATCGCTGCCTGGGCATTCTTTAAGCCCGTTCGGGTTGCGGCACCTGAACTGACCGGATTGTACTGCGCCAATGGCACCTTGTGCACAGACGACATGTCCCGCAATCAGGAAGCGGCCCATCTCTACAATGAGGCTTTGCATTTTGTCGGCTCGTCGGTCGGCGCTATCGAAAAAAAACCGAGAGTCATTTTTTGCAGTTCCGAGGATTGTTTTCAATCCTTCGGGTTAGGAAAACGTTCGGCCGTTACTATAGGGACTTTGGGCATCGTTATCAGCCCTCGTGCATGGAAACCTTACTATGTCCGCCATGAAATGATTCATCACCTTCAAAATGAAAAATTGGGCATGATCAAGATGTGGCGTGCGCCTGAGTGGTTCTCCGAGGGCATGGCATACGCTTTGAGCGAAGATCCCCGTCCAAAGCTGTCTGAGCCCTTTGAACACTACCGTTCTCAATTCGAACACTGGTATAAGCAAGTGGGACGGGATCGGTTATGGGAAGAAGCCCGCAAACTGTGAGTGCGCTGACAAGTTCGTCAAACAGGTCTCAATAAGGAGCAAAGGCAATGGTAGAACACGAAGTAATTGAAGCGATTCGGAAAGCGGACAAAGCGATTGATCAGCGCGACATTGACGCATTGATGGACTTCTACGAAGAAGATGCCACGCTGGTTGTCGAGCCTGGAAGATATGCGCATGGCAAGGCTCAAATCGCTGAAGTATTCCGGGCCATATTTGCATATTTCAACGACAGCCTTCTGGTACGTCAGAGCAATTTTCAAGTCATCGAGGGCGGCGGCGTCGCACTGGTCATCTGCAAGCTTGAGCTTTTGGCGGAGCGGTTCACGGAATCCAGGGTCTCCATGCACAGACGTCCTACCTACATATTCAAGAAGTCCCTAGACGGTAAATGGCGCTGCCTGATTGACAATTCGTATGGGACCGACCTTTGACGCTGCTCTCCTTGACCAATTTTGTGATAGGGCTAAAAGAAATCAGGCTGGCAAAGCGGTAGCCATCTGCTTGATGAGCGCTGATGATCGAAGCGTTAAAGCGATCCTCAAATAGACCAAACCCGACATCATGAAAATTTATCAACTCTACCGGAAGCAAAGGCTAAGCATGAGCCGTCAGCAGGCCTGGGGCTTCTTTTCTTCGCCGCATTATCTCAATGACATCACTCCCGACTTTTTTCATGTCGACATTACTTCGCCAGTGCCCGACGAAATTTATGCCGGCTTGATGATCAGCTATCGAATGAAAGCGGTAGGGGGTATACGAATGGCTTGGTTGTCGGAAGTCAGTCATTGCCAGAAACCGTTGCGTTTCATTTACCAGCAGCGCATTGGCCCATTCAAATTCTGGAGCCATGAGGTGAAATTAAGCGAATGTTCTGATGGTGTCATATTGGAAGATATTGTGTTTTACGTCATGCCTTACAGATGGCTGGGTGAATTGCTGCATGTCCTGTTAATCGGCGATAAATTGAAACGCATCTTCGATACTCGCCACGACTATCTTCAAGCGAAGTGGGGCATACAAACGCAATGATATGCTTACCCGCATCTACGGCAAAAAAACTGTTCAAACTAAACAACCACTTACTCAAGCGGGTGGTTGTTTAGTTACCGTAAGCGTGTCTTCCTATGCTGGCGCGGCAGAACCAGAAATCCAGCGGCTTTAAGATTTATTTAATTTAGTCGTGACTTTCGACTTCAATCTTATTAAGTTAATAGCTTTCCAAATTTCAGGACTCGAAATGAAGCACCGCATTTTTTTCGGCAAATCCACCTCCAGAATCATACTGGCGCTTCTGATTGCTTTACCCATCAATGTATTGGCAGCCGGCGGTTGGAGCTACCAGCAGGACCGGGACCGCTTGACCAACCAGTCTTACAGCTATGCCAGATCGCCGTTGCCGAGCAGTGCCCAGTATGAACTGATCAGGCTTGAGGTCGCCTGCAAGGAAAACAAGCTGCAATTTGTGGTCGATTCCAATAGCCTGATTGCGTCACAAGGCCGGTCTTTTGATGTCGAGTATCAAGTCGACAAAAAACCGCCGGTCACGATTTCGATGAAAACGTTTGCGGATTCCAAGCGCCGCGGCTACACGGAAGAGCATGCCAGGGAAATTATCGATGACATTCTGTCCGGGCAATCCATTTTTATTCGCGTCAATACGATGATCAAGCAGGTTCTGACGGCGGCGATTACGCTGGAAGGCGCGGGCCAGCCGATTCAGCAGGTGCTCGCCGATTGCGGCATTGGCGTATCGGATAAAACCGATGATGGGGCGGCCTATAGCTGGGCCGAATTCGAGTTGGATTTCAAAAAGCTTTCTTCAGCGCAGCAGCAGGAAGTGCTCGGCAAAATCAAGAAAATCATGCTGGAGATGCGTTAAGAATATTCTGTGCCGGTGAGGCGACACCTAACATATGGTTAACTGATGTTGCGCATCAGTTGAATTGAAACGGGTTAAATAAAGTACCGCAGCGCGAAGGTAAACTGTAGGGTCGAATTCATTCGACCCGAAACGCTTCCCCGAGATATGGGCATTAAAAATAGTGCGAATACCCGCAAGGGGCACAAGTGAATTCGCACCTGCACACGCGCATCACTATTCAGACGATGAGATGATCGGTTTCGCAACCGCAACCGCAACCTGCCGCCAGCGCGGCCAGCAGGATAAAAAACAGCCCATGCGTAACATCAATGATTAAGCCGACTGATAATAAACCGCGAAGAGCGCGAAGTTTTTACCTGGATTTTTCTTCGTGAACTTCGTGTTCTTCGTGGTTTACGCCTTAAACGATACGCATGAAGGCGACTAAAGTCGCCCCCACATTCACAAGCTGTTATTCCTGCTCTGCGGCCTCGACGCTCTGTGGCGTCAGCAAGGCGGTTTCAGCGCTTTCATAGCCGCCGGCCCAAAGCGGTAACGCCAGCGCGCCCAGGCTGGCCAGCCAGACCAGCAATTGGCTGTTGGTGACTGTATAAATGAAAGCCAGCTTGAAGCGCTCGGCCAGGTCGGGATGGGCCTCGATAAAGTCGCGGCTGATCAGGAAAGCACGCGTCTCGCCGGCAATCAGCGCCAGACCCATGACAACGAGGACATAGGCGATAATCCTGTTGCGTTTCGGGCTGGCCTGACTGTAGCCGACCAGTCTGTCGAAGTCCAGCATTCCTGCAGACAACGTCCTCTCATCAAGATAACGCATGGCGATCAGGCCCAGCATGCCGGTCACGGCGATAGAGGTCATGTCATAAGGGAAGCTGATATAGCGCCCATCCAGCGCCAGCGTATAGGTTTTATAGACAGCCAGCGCGATCAGGACCAGATAGACGCCCTGCAGCCATGCGCCGAGTTTCTCATTGGCCGATTTATTGTTCAGCACGGCCATGGCGCGCTGCACCAGGCAAACGGCCAACAGCGTGTTGATGATAACGATCGCGACAGTGCCGGCGCTTTGCAGCGGGTTGAAGCTGGCGGCCCATAATTCATCAGCATGCATGACCAGCAGCGACGCCAGCAGTTGCGCAAAAGCCAGAAACAGGGCCAAACGCGGCAGCGGCAGCTGCGACAAGGGCTTGAAGTAATAGGCGACAGCCAGCAGCATGATGACGGTCGATACCATCAGCTTGTTTACCCAGTTCGGGTCTTCAACCACTTTGCCGGTCAACGGGAAGACCGGCGTGCGATCGGCGGATAACAGTCCCCAGTTCGCGCCCACGACGCCTTCCAGCGCGCTTTTCCAGGGCTGGTTGAAGGCTTCGACGATGTTCAGGTCGAAGCCGTTTTTCTTGGATACCTGGATCAGGCCGCGGATGAATTTCGCCTCGTTCGCGACGCTCGGTATGGCCCAGCCGCGCTGGCGGCCATTGCTGGGCCAGCCGGATTCGCCGATCAGGATCGGTTTGCCGGGGTACAGCGCCTGCACTTGGTCATAAACCTGCTTGTAAGTTTTCTCGATATGCGCGATGGCGTCATTGACTTCCAGCGGCTCGTCTTCCCAATAGGGCAGAATGTGGATGGTAATGAAATCGACTTCCTTGCCGATTTCGGGGTATTTCATATAAAACGACCAGACATCGGCATAGGAAACAGGCTGTTTGACGGCTTTTTTGACTTCGCGGATGTATTCGATCAGCTTTTCCGGTGCCATCTCGCCGCGCAGCAACACTTCATTCCCGACCATGACCCGCTTGACGACGTCCGGATTGGCGTTTGCCGAGCGGATCAGTTCCTGGATTTCCAGGTGGTTATGTTCCTTGGCTTCGTTCATTTTCTGCACTTCTTCGGGGCTGAACTGGGCGGGGTCAAAAGGCTGTTCATAAGTCAGCCAGGCGCCCTGGATCATGCTCAGCCCGTACTTGCGCGCCAGAGCGGGCACTACCTCGAAGCCTTCCAGGCTCGTATAGGTGCGTATCGAATGGGTCTTATCGGCCAGCAGGCTGATGTCTTCCTCGATTTGCTCGGGCGTCGGTAGTATTTTTTCTATAGGGCTTTGACCGTAACGGTACGGCGCAAAGGACAGACTGGTCAGTTTGCCGTCCGGTACATCGGGACCGACGTCGACCGGCCTGTTGTTGAGCCAGCCGAACAATCCGTTCAGTACCACCGCCAATGCGACGAGCATAATAAGGCTAGATTTTTTCATGATTTTTATTGGGCAGATGAGAAGTAAGGGCGAGATGACAATTGACCTATTATCCCTTAATAAAGTGGGGCAATACAACGTCAGAAGTCGGTTGTGCCGATCAAGGGATAAATGCCGGATTCACTATTCCGCTTTCTGTTTTGTAAACGGCCGAAGTTGAGAATGACTGCCTTAAAGCGGATAACGCTCAGCTTCTTCCTTATTTTCTGATTAACTATATGCGACTACGGTCCAAACGCCGGACGGGATATTCATCCCGTCCGGCGGAAGTTTCAACATAGCCCGACTGCCCTGACGCCCAGCTTCTTCCTTGTTTTCTGATTAACTATATTAACGTATAGTTATGGTTATTCGACGATAAAGCGTGCTGTTATACGCTGTAAGGAAGTTAAATTGATTGTAAAAGATTCTACCGTTTATGCCTCTGCAGACGCCATTTCGCTATCTGGCAAAAAAGAACCTGCCAGGGATGAAATTGAATCCTGCCGCATCTTGCTGGTAGAGGATGAGCCGGGCGATGCCCATCTGATCCGTTCCATCCTGTGCATGGCCCGGTCCGTGAATTTCGATATCACCTGGGTCACGACGCTTGCCGAGGCACGGGCACAGTTACATGACAGCCCGCCTCACGATGTCTTGCTGCTGGATCTGTCGTTGCCCGATTCCAGCGGCCTCGATACGGTACATGCCGGCCGGCAGGCGGCGGATAGGCTGCCGCTGATCGTGCTGACCGGCCGCGACGATACCGATTTTGCCCTGCAGACATTGACGCTGGGAGCCCAGGACTATCTGGTCAAAGGCTGTTTCGATACCGACAGTCTTGTACGGGCCATTCGTTACGCCATCAGTCGCCGGCGCCTGGAGCAGCGTCTGGCCGAGACCGGCATGCATTTGCAGACCCTGACCAATGCCTTGCCGGACATCGTCTGTTTCAAGGATGGCGAAGGGCGCTGGCTGGAGGCGAATGACTTCACGCTTCGGCTTTTCCAGCTCGACAATGTTCACTATCGCGGCAGGAAAAGTTCGGAGCTGGCTTTATACCAGAAATTCTACCGTGAAGCGTTCATAGAATGCGAAGCCAGTGACGAGGCGGTCTGGCAGGCTCGCGGCATCAGGCATTCGGAAGAAACCATTCCGCGCCCGGATGGATCATCACTGATATTCCATATCACGAAAGTGCCGCTTTTTCATGAAGACGGCCGCCGCAAGGGACTGGTCGTGTTCGGCCGCGACATTACTGCGCATAAACAGGTCGAGGCGCGCCAGCGCCTTGCCGTGCGCGTGTTCGAAACCACAGGCGAGGCCATCATGGTCACGGATGCCGATGCCAATATCGTGGCGGTCAATCCGGCTTTTATGCGCATTACCGGCTATACCGAGCAGGAAATAGCCGGAAAAAATCCCCGTATACTCGCTTCCGGCCGACACGACGCGTTCTTCTATCAGAGCCTATGGCAGTCTTTGCACCAGAGCGGCGAGTGGGTCGGCGAAATCTGGAACAAGCGCAAAAACGGCCAGATTTTTCCGGAATGGGTGACGCTGAGCGTTGTCAGGGATGAGGCGGGCAGCGTTACAAACTATATGGCCGTATTTGCCGATCTGAGCGAAATCCGTTACGCCCAGGAAACCGTCGAGCTTCTGGCCTGGAATGATCCCCTGACGGGACTGGCCAACCGCGCGCTGTTTCTGAAGCAGCTGGAACAACTGTTGGCTCATGTGCGGCGCGAGGGCGGCTTTGCCGAGGTGCTGCTGATCAACATCGACCGCTTTAAAAATATCAATGAGGCGCGCGGGTTTGCCGTCGGCGATGCCTTGCTCAAAAAAGTGGCCGAACGCCTGAGCCGGATATTGAAGCCGGGCCAGTTGCTGGCGCGGCTGGACTCCGACGAATTCGCGATATTGTTGCCGGAGCTTTCCGCCTGTCTTGAAGCCGCCGGCCGGGAGGCGCTTGCCCTGAGCGAAACGCTGCGGGCCGCGCTGAACGAAAGCATCGAACTGGAAGGCGAAGCCGTGCATTTTGACGTCAGCATCGGTATCGCTTTACTGTCCGAGCCGCTGCAGGAAACCGCCACGGATGTGTTGCGCCAGGCCGATATGGCAATGGCGAAAGCCAAGGCAAAAGGCGGCGGCAACACCGTGTTTTTCGAGACGGCGATGGGCGAGGGCATCAAGGAGCGCTTCCGGCTGGAAGGCGAGTTGCGTGCCGCCATCGGCAGCAATCAATTGCGGCTTTATCTGCAGCCGCAGGTCAATGCCGCAGGCAGGCAGGTCGGTGCAGAAGCGCTGGTTCGCTGGCAGCATCCGGAACGGGGCCTGATCCCGCCCGATCAATTCATTCCATTGGCCGAGGCGACCGGCCTTATTACCGCCCTGGACCGTTGGGTGCTGGCCGCAGTCTGCCGGTTATTGGCGGATCTGGAAAACGAGGGCGCTGCCTTGTCCATATCCGTCAACATCAGCCCGCGCCATTTTCGGCAGGCCGATTTTGCCGAAAATATCAAGCACCTGCTGGCCAACCATGATGCGAATCCGGCGCACCTGATACTGGAAGTGACCGAAGGGCTCATGATCGCCGACATGGGCGATGTCGTAGCCAAAATGACGGAATTGACCGGATTGGGCGTGCATTTTTCCATGGATGATTTCGGTACCGGCTATTCCAGTCTGGCTTACCTGAAGCGCCTGCCTATCCATGAACTTAAAATAGACAAGAGCTTTATCCAGGAGGCGACTGTCGATCCCAGCGATGCCGCACTGGTGGAAGTCATTCTGTCGGTGGCGCAGCATCTGAACCTGCGAGTCGTCGCGGAAGGGGTTGAAACTCAGGTGCAGGCCGATTTTCTGAACGCGCGCGGCCCAATCATTCATCAGGGGTATCTGTATGGCAGACCTGAGCCGGTCGAATCCTGGCGCGCCCGACTGCATAGTGCGGAGACGGCGTGAGTTTGAAAATGTCGCCGGCGCCTGCCAGTTCGAAGCGATTGGTTTTGGGCGTTCTGCTGGCCGATCTGCTCGCCTTTGCCCTGGCGGCAATGTTAACTTACCAAAGCTATCAGCAAAGCCGGGCACAAGCCGGACTGGGAGCGCTGTTGATGCTGATGGCGCTGGTTTCGATGGGGCTGGCTTATCGGAGCTGGAAGCGTCAGCAGGAGGCGATCGAGGCGCTGTCGAAACAGGAAGCCAAATACCGCACAGTGGCCGATCATATGTTCGACTGGGAATACTGGCAGGGGGCGGACCAGGAAATCATTTACATGTCGCCTGCCTGCGAGCGGGTCACAGGTTATACGCCAGCCGAATTCATCGCCGACCCCGACCTGCTCATGCGCATAGTTTATTCCGAGGATCGCCCGGTCATGACGCGGCACTTTCACGATATAGCCCGCGGAGTCAGGGAGCCGGTCGATTTTCGCATCGTCAGGCGCGACGGCGAAATCCGCTGGATCACCCATTACTGTCAGGCCATTACTGGCGACGACGGGCAATCGATGGGGCATCGCGCCAGCAACCGTGACGTCACGGCGGCGCATCAGGCCCAGGCCGCCTTGCGGGCCAGCGGAGAAAAGCTGTGCGGACTTTATGAATTGGCGCCATTGGGCATCGCCCTGACCGATATGCAAGGGCATTTCGTTGAGTTCAATCGCGCTTTTTTGACGATCTGCGGCTATACGGAGCAGGAACTCGGAACGCTGGATTACTGGACGCTGACGCCGGAAAAATATGCCGCTGACGAGGTTCGGCAACTGGAATCACTGGCGCGCACCGGACGCTACGGTCCCTATGAAAAGGAATACCGGCGCAAGGACGGCAGTCTGGTGCCCTTGTGCCTTAACGGCGTGCTGATAAAGGGCGCAGACGGCAAGGATTATATCTGGTCCATCGTCGAAGACATTACCGATCGCAAGCGTTCGGAGGCGGTGCTGAGACAGAAAGAGGCTTTGTTGCGCACTGTCCTGGATTCGTTGCCGGTAGGTGTTTGGGTGACCGACACCAAAGGCGCCATCCAGACGGCCAACGAAGCGGGGCGGCGCATATGGGGCGATGCCCGGTATATCGAGCCGGAACACTACGGCGAATATATCGGCTGGTGGCATGATACCGGCAAGCTCATCGAAGCGCAGGAATGGGCGGCTGCCCGCGCCATCAAAAACGGCGAGACGTCACTCGATGAGGTCGTCGATATCCAATGCTTTGACGGTACGCGCAAAACAATCCTGAACTCGGCCATTCCGCTTCGGGATGATCATGGCGAAATCATGGGGGCGATCATCGTCAATCAGGACATCACCAAACGCACAGCCGCCGAAGCTGCGCTGCTGCAATCGAATGTCGATCTCGAACAGTTCGCCTACAGTGTTTCGCACGATATGCGCCAGCCGTTGCGCACTGTGGTCGGCCATCTGCAACTGCTGGAAAGGGGATTGAGCGGCAAGCTGGACGATGAGGACAGGGAAAACCTGAATTTTGCGCTGGACGGCGCCAGGCGCATGGATGAGATGATCGTATCGTTGCTCGATTACTCGCGCGTGGGCCGCAAGACCGAATCCAAACGCTGGATGTCGAGCAAAGAGGCATTGGATGAGGCGCTCGGCTTTTTGGCTCCCGCCATCGAAGAGGCCGGTGCCGAGCTCAATATCGGTGGCCAGTGGCCGCGCATCTTTGCCAGCCGCGACGAAATGACCCGGCTGTTCCAGAACCTGATCGGCAATGCCGTCAAGTATCATGAGGCCGGGCATGCGCCGCGCATTGAAGTGGAATCGGCTGTATCGGCGAACAGCTGGCGCGTCAGTGTGCGCGATAACGGCATAGGCATCGATCCGCAGCAGATTGACCGTCTGTTTTATTTTTTCAGCCGATTGCAGTCGCGGGCCCGCTTTGAAGGGACAGGCATGGGGCTGGCATTGTGCCGCCGCATAGTCGAACATCACGGCGGCCGCATCCGGGCGGAATCGGCGGGCGAGGGACAGGGCAGCACGTTTATTTTCGAAATGCCCATAAAGCCGCCTGAAGAAGAGGCTCGCTCATGAGACCGGTTATTGGAAATGCTCATTTCCTGCATGGCGGGATAGGTTCGCAGTTGCTGTTTTTTCTTGTGCTGAGTGTTTCACTGGGCACAACCTATGCGGTCTGGCATAACGCCCGGCAACAGGCCGAGCATAACCTGAAAACCGATTTCGATTTCCGCGTCCGTGAAACCGTGGAACACATCGAACAGCGTATGGCCACTTACGAACAGGTGTTGCGCGGTGCGCGCGGGTTATTCGCAGCGTCCGTCAATGTCGAGCGCGACGAATTCCGCAACTACGTTGTGATGCTGCAGCTTGAACAGCGTTATCCGGGCATTCAGGGGCTCGGTTATGCGCTCATCGTGCCGAAAGCGGACAGGGACGAGCATATCAACGCCATGCGCCGGCAAGGCTTTGCCGATTATACGATCCATCCTGAGGGTGAGCGCGAAGTCTATACATCCATTGTCCAGTTGGAACCTTTCAGCGGCCGCAATCTGCGCGCCTTTGGTTATGACATGTATGTCGAGCCCGTGCGGCGGGCGGCCATGATACAGGCGCGGGATCTGGGCGGAACCAGCGTTTCAAGCAAGGTGACGCTGGTACAGGAAACCGATGAGCAGGTGCAGGCCGGATTTCTGATGTATCTGCCGGTCTACAGGAACGGTTTGCCGCATGACACACCGGCAGAACGCCGCGCCAATATCGTCGGCTGGGTGTACGCACCGTTCCGCATGGATGATCTGATGATCGGCATCGGCGGTGAGCGCGCCGCCGAGCTTGATCTCGAAATTTATGATGGTGAGGCCGTGTCCGAGCAGGCAAAAATGTTCGATAGCCACAACATATCCGGCAATATTCATACACAGCCCCCGCGCTTCAAAACCGTCAGGCACATCCGGATCGCGGACCACCTCTGGACGCTGGCGATACACTCCCAGCCGGCGTTCGAAGCGCGTATGAGCAAGGGCAAACCGAAACTCATCGCCATTGTCGGCATCGCGCTGAGTCTGTTGCTGTCGCTGCTGGCCTGGCTGTTGGCGACGGGGCAGGCGCGTGCGCTTGCCTTAGCGGAAGGCATGACGCGCGAACTCAAGGAAAGCGAAATGCGCTTTCGTCTCATGGCCGACTCGGCGCCTGTGCTGATATGGATGGCAGGCAAGGATAAGCGCTGCTTCTGGTTCAACAAAGGCTGGCTGGATTTCACCGGCCGGAGCATGGAGCAGGAGATAGGCGACGGCTGGGTGCAGGTGGTGCATGCGGACGATCTGCAACGCTGCATCGACTGTTATGTCAGCCATTTTGACCGCCGTGAGCCGTTCCGGATGGAATATCGTATAAAGCGCCATGACGGCGAATACCGCTGGATTGCCGATGTCGGCATACCGCGCTTTGATGATAGCCGCAATTTTATCGGTTATATCGGCTCGGGCTTGGATATTACCGAGCATAAATTGACCGAAGAAGCCTTGCGGCGCGCCAATGCCGAGCTGACCCGCTTTGCCGAGATTTCGGCGCACCATTTGATGGAACCGGTGCGCCGTTTCACAATCTATACACAACGTCTCCGGCAGCGTCTGACAGAACTGCATGAAGATCAGGAGATCGGCATCTCTCTCGATACGCTCGAGAGAGATGCCGACCATTTGCGCGGACTGGTGCGTGATATTCAGCTTTACCTGGCGGCCGGCGAGCCGTACGGCATTCTGCGGTTAGAGGATGCGAACGCGGCGCTGATAGCTGTCAAACAACGCCTGTCTTCGCGATGGACGGATCTGGAGGCCATCGTCATGGCCGGAAATCTGCCGCAGGCTATGCTCGACCGCCCGCGCCTGATGGATTTGTTTACGGAGATACTGGATAACGCGCTGCGCTACGGTAGGCCTGAAGATGCCGGCAGCCGGCCACAGGTTTACATCAGCGGTGAGCGCGACGGCGCGCTGAGCCGTTACCGTATCAGCGACAATGGCGCAGGCATTCCTGTCGAGTACCGCCGGCGCGTTTTCGAAATTTTCGAACGCCTGAAACCCGGCAGTACGGAAGGTTCGGGCATCGGCTTATCGATTGCCCGGCGCATCGTCGAGAGCCGCAATGGAAGCATTTGGATAGAAAACGCGCCACAGGGCGGCGCCATGGTCGTGTTCGAATTGCCGGATGGAAAAATAAAAAATGATGCTTGAAAATGCCCAACCTTTCGATATCCTGCTGATCGAAGACGAGCCGGCCGACGCCAATCTGGTGCGTGCGGCGCTGAAGCAGAACAAAGTCTTCTGCAATCTGCACCATGTGGCTGACGGCGTTGAGGCTCTGGCCTTTCTGCACCGCGAGGGGGACGCTTACCGCACGGCGCCGCGCCCTGACCTGATTCTGCTCGATCTCAATATGCCGCGTATGAATGGCCGCGAGTTGATGTCGGCTGTCAAGTCCGATGAGGCGCTGGCGAGCATTCCGATCGTGGTATTGACGACTTCGGATGCCGAGCGCGATGTGCTGGCGTCCTACCAATTGGGCGCAGCCAGCTACATCACCAAGCCGGTGGATATGGAACAGTTCATCGACGCTATCCGTCAGATCGATAGCTACTGGTTTACCCTGACGCGCTTGCCCAGGAAGAGTTAAATATGATCGATACGACACTCTGTCGCATATTGCTGGTCGAGGATGAACCGGGCGATGCCCATCTGATCCGTTCGACCTTGCTCGCGGCCCGGTCCGTGAATTTTTATATCACCTGGGTCGCTACGCTTGCCGAGGCACGGGCACAGTTCCATGAGAGTCTGCCTTACGATGTTTTGCTGCTGGATCTGTCATTGCCCGATTCCAGCGGGCTTGAAACCGTGCACGCCTGCCGGCAGGCGGCCGGCCCGTTGCCCATCATTGTACTGACCGGCCGTGACGATACGGATTTCGCGCTGCGTACTCTCGATTACGGCGCTCAGGATTATCTGGTCAAAGGCAGCTTCGACACTGAAGGCCTGATTCGCGCCATCCGTTATGCCATCAGCCGGGCCCGGCTGGAACATCGCCTGCACGATTCGGAGCAGTTCGCCATTTCGACGATAGATGCGTTGAGCGCGCATATCTGTGTGATCGATCGGAGCGGCAAAATAGTCATCGTCAATCAGTCCTGGCGCAATTTCTACGAGAAAAACTTCCCCGGACATAGCGATTCCATGTCAGGAACCAATTACCTGAGAGTCTGCGATAACGCTGTCGGTCCCGGTTCGGAGCAGGCCGCGTCAATGGCGGCCGGCATCCGGTCTGTCATCGAGGGTGAACAGGATACTTTCGTCATGGAATATCCCTGTCACTCGAAAAATGAACAGCACTGGTTCGTCGCGCGCGTGACGCGCTTTCAAACCGACAGCCGCTATGTTGTCGTATCTCATCAGGACATTACCGAACGCAAGCTGGTCGAGGCACGCGACCGCTTGTTGGTCGCGGCGCTCGAAGCCGTTAATCACGGTGTTGTCATTACCGATACGGAGGCCAGAATTGAATGGGTCAACCCGGCCTTCGAGACGCTGACGGGTTATACGAAGGAAGAAGCGATCGGTTTCCGGCCGACGGAGCTGGTGAAATCGGGTCTGCAGGACGAGGCGTTCTATCAGAATTTATGGCAGACCATTCTGAAAGGCGGAACCTGGCACGGCGAACTGATCAACAGGCGCAAGGATGGCAGTCTTTACCATGAGGAATTCTCGATCGCTCCGGTCAGGGACGAGAATGGCGACATCAATCATTTTGTCGGCGTCAAACTCGACATCAGCGAGCGCAAGCGCCTGGAAGCCGAGCTCTGGGAAATGGCTACGACCGATGCGCTGACCGGCCTGTGCAACCGCCGCCATTTTATGGCCCGGCTGGCCGAGGAGCTGGCGCGCCTGCAGCGCCTCGAACACCATCATGTATCCGTGCTCATGCTGGATATCGATCATTTCAAGCGCGTCAATGATACTTACGGCCATGCGGTCGGCGATGAGATGCTCAAGCATGTTGCGGCATTGATGCACCACGAATTGCGCAAGGTCGATACGATAGGCCGGCTGGGCGGCGAGGAGTTTTCTATCTACCTGTCCGGGACAGACTTGGCTGCGGCCGTTGTTTTTGCCGATCGTTTGCGCCAGAAAATTGCGGACATGCCGCTGAAGATCGACGGCCAGTCCATCTCCACGACGGTAAGCATCGGCATTGCGGCTATGGAAGTGGCAGATGCCCAGGCCGACGCGGTTCTGATTCGCGCCGACCATGCGCTTTACCGCGCCAAATCAGGCGGGCGCAATCGGGTCAAGGTTACGTGCCAGCGTTGTCCGGATTGACGGGATTATTCCTGCAGCAAATCCTTTATGCGCGCTTCCAGTTCCGGACAGGCGCCAAAAGCGCAATCCCTTAAAACGCCGCGTTTGTCGACCAGAATATGCGAAGGCGTGCCTTTCAGGTCGAAGCGCTCGAAGGTCTCTGCCCGGTAAAGCAGGGATTGAAAATAGCTCTGTACTCGCTTGTAGAGTTGTTGCTGATGCGCTTCCGGCTGTTGATCAAAGTCGGGCACGCGCGTCCTGATGAAGAGCAGGATATCATCGTCGGTTATATCGCCCTCACGCTTGTTCAGGCGATCCATGGCCAGCGGAAAAGGGATGCGATAGGGCAGGCGTCCGTCGATCAGCTCGCCGCGCTGGCTCAATGCGAGCAGCGTCTCGCCGACAACCTGGCCTGTTTCGGCCAGCCGGACCAGATTGCCCAGATTGTTTTTATCGAAATCCTCAAACGCCGTCGCTACGCCTAAAACCGACAATCCCTGACCCGCATAATGCTCATGCAGATAGATGGCCTGCGGCAAGGCATATAAAAAACAGCCCGGACAGTTGACCTGAAACACTTCCACCAGCACGACCCGGCCAGTCATCTGATCGAAATTGACCGGTCCGCCCTGAACCCAGTCGGAAACCGATAACAGTGGTGCTGGCTGGCCTATTTGTGCGGTCATTTTTGCTCTTCCGTAAAACCGAATAGTTTGTGGGGGCGACTTCAGTCGCCTTCATATGTAAATTTGGAGTAAAAATATGTGATGCGGCCGGGGCTTGCGGTATAGGAGCGCATTGGCGAGCCGTTTTACATTTGCGATTGCAGGTAATTCTGCAGCCCGACCTTGCCGATCAGTTCAAGCTGGGTCTCCAGCCAGTCGACATGTTCTTCCTCGCTTTCGAGAATGTGTTCGAGGATTTCCCTGGAAATATAGTCTTTAACGCTTTCGCAGTAGGCAATCGCTTCCCGGAGCAGCGGGATGGCGTTGTGCTCCAGTTTTAAATCGCATTCGAGCATTTCCTGGGGGTTTTCGCCGATCAATATCTTGTCGAGGCTTTGCAGGTTGGGCAGGCCTTCCAGAAACAGGATGCGTTCGATCAAGCGATCGGCGTGCTTCATTTCATCGATGGACTCGTGATAGACCTTCTCGTTCAGTCTTTGAAAACCCCAGTTTTTGTACATGCGGGCATGCAAAAAATACTGGTTAATGGCGGTCAGCTCATTAGTCAGCGCCCTATTGAGATACTCGATAACCTGACTGTCTCCTTGCATGCTACACCTCTTGTTTGCTAATACGCGTTAAGAATGGGTTCATTTGATGCTTCCTGCATTATAGATTGCTGCCGGCGGTTTCCGTCAAGCAGTTCCTTGATATGTTTATTGCACTTCCCGCAATTTCTGCCGACGCCAAGGCAATCGAATATCTGTTTGCGCGTGCAAACGCCATTATTAATCGCGTTTTTAATCTGGGAATCTGTAACTGCTTTGCAAACACATACGTACATGGGAATCTCCGGTAAAGTAGTATTGTGCAAATGATAACAATTCTCATTTAAAACACAAAGCATATTTTTGCGATTCATTAACTTGCAGGGCGACTTTGCCTGTAGCATGGCAGATCGAGCTGGTAAATCCTAACGCAAACCCTGAGTTTGGTAGGCTGGGTTGGTAAACCCAGCATTTCGAAGTCTGATGCCGGGTTTACGCTGAAGCTCCAGCTCAGCCTACCGCAAATCCTGAGTCAGTAACGCCGCATTACCGCCGACTGCGGCGGTATTGGTCGTCACGGTCTGTTCGACAACAAAGCGGCGCAGATAATCGGGGCCGCCGGCCTTGGGCCCGGTGCCTGAAAGCCGCATGCCGCCGAAAGGCTGCACGCCGACAACCGCGCCGATCATATTGCGGTTGACATAAACATTGCCGACTTTGGCGCCTCGCCGGATTTTTTCGGCCGTCGCTGCAATACGGCTGTGTATGCCCAGCGTCAGGCCGTAGCCGGTGGCGTTGACGGCGGCAATGACCTTATCGAGATCGGCTGCGCGGTAACGGACCAGGTGCAGGATCGGCCCGAAGACTTCCTGGGTCAGTTGCGACAGCGAATCGATTTCAATCAGGGTCGGTGCGATAAAGCTGCCGTGCTGCAAGGCATCGCCCAGCGGCAGTTGATAGAACAGCCTGGCCTGCCGCCTCATCATTTCAAGATGCGCCGTCAGCGGCCCCAGCGCGGCATGGTCGATTACGGGACCGATGTCGGTCGAGGTCAGGCCGGGATTGCCGATAACCAACTCCTGCATGGCGCCGGTCAGCATGGCGATGGTTTTATCGGCGATTTCCTCCTGCACAAACAGCACACGCAGGGCCGAACAGCGCTGGCCGGCGCTATTGAATGCAGACAGCAGGGCATCCTGCACCAGTTGCTCCGGCAGGGCCGAACTGTCGGCGATCAGGGCATTCTGGCCGCCGGTTTCGGCAATGATCGGCACGATGATCTGATGATGCTCGGTCAATTGCCTGTTGATAAACCGCGCCGTGGCCGTCGAGCCCGTGAAGGCGATGCCGGCCACCTGCGGACGGGGCAGGACGTATTGGCCGGTCGTGCGGCCGTCTGCCGGCACGAATTGCAGCACGGATTCGGGTATGCCGGCCTGATGCAGCAGACGCACGCAGCGCATGGCCGTCAGCGCGGTCTGGCTGGCCGGCTTGGCGATGACGGCATTGCCGGCCGCGAGCGCGGCGGCGATCTGGCCGGTAAAAATCGCGATCGGAAAATTCCACGGGCTGATGCAGACATAGACCCCGCGGCCATAGTGATACAGCCGGTTGTCTTCGCCGACCGGGCCGGGCAGCCGGATGGGCTCGCTGAATAAGTCGAGCGCGGATTGCGCATAATAGCGGCAGAAATCGACCGCTTCTCTGACTTCGGACAGGGCGTCCCTGATCGTGCGGCCGCCTTCGCGCACGCATAGCGAGACCAGTTCCAGTCGATGCTGTTCGAACAGGTCGGCGGCCCGCTTCAGGCAGGCTGCGCGCGTCTCGACAGGGCAATGCCGCCAGTCCTCAAAAGCGCTGGCGGCGCTCTTCAAGGCGCGCTCAATGGGGTCCTGTCCGGCATGACTGACCGTGCCGACCGTCAACCGGTTGTCCCAGGGATTGACGACGATCTGTTCCTCGCCCGAGCAAAGCTGACCGTCGATCAGCGGCGCGGCCGTCCAGTGCCGGTCGGCCAAAGCGTCCAGATCCTGCTGCAATTGCTTCAACACCTCGGGATCGGCCAGATTGACGCCGCTCGAATTGAGCCGCTGTTCGCCATAAATAGCGCGCGGCAGGACTATCGGCGATTTCAATCCAGTCGCCTCTGCCGTTGCCACCGGATCGCCGATCAGATCCGCCACGCTGATGTCGGGATGGTCGATCTGATTGACGAAAGATGTGTTGGCGCCGTTCTCCAGCAGGCGACGGACCAGATAGGGCAGCAGTTCGTGATAATGCCCGACCGGCGCATAGACGCGGCAGGGAACTTGCCAGCCCTGATGTTCGATGATTTCGTCATAAAGCGCTTCGCCCATGCCGTGCAGGCGCTGGAATTCATAGCCCGGATGCTGCTTGCCCATCTGATGGACGGCGGCAAGCGTGTGCGCATTATGGCTGGCAAATTGCGGATAAAACGCATCGGGCCGCGACAGGATGAATTGCGCGCAGGCCAGATAAGAGACATCGGTCGCCGATTTGTGCGTGAACACCGGATAATCGCTGAGGCCGTTTTCCTGGGCCCGCTTGATTTCGCTGTCCCAATAGGCGCCTTTCACCAGTCGCAACGGAATTCTGCAATGCCGCGATTCGGCCAGTGCGGCCAGCCAGCGGATGACCGGCAGGGCGCGTTTCTGGTATGCCTGCACGGCCAGCCCGAGACCCGGCCAGCCGTCCAGTTGCGCCAGCACGGCGGCAAAGATCGTCAGGGACATGTCCAGGCGCTCGGATTCCTCGGCATCGACAGTCAGGGAAATGTTGGCCGCGCGCGCATGATTGGCCAGATGCAGCAGCCTGTCCGTCAGTTCGCTAACGGCGCGCGCCCGTTGCAGCGGCTCATAACGCGGGCACAGCGCCGATAATTTGACCGAAATGCCCGGATTGGCATAAATGTCGTCGTTGCCGGCATGCCCGGCCAGCGCGGCGATGGCCCTGGCGTAGGACTGGAAATAACGCTCGGCATCGGATGCCGTCAACGCGGCCTCGCCCAGCATATCGAATGAGTAACGGTAGGTTGGCTGCTGTTCGCTATGGGCGATGGCCTGCTCGATCGTTTCGGCGATGACAAATTGCAGGGCCATATGCTGCATGGCCTGATTTATGGCGTTGCGGATGAGCGGCGCGCCCATTCGGGACAGCAGTTGCTCGAAGACCGGAAACCAATGCTGTTCCGATGGCGCTGCCAGCTCTTCGAATTGCCGCGTAAACACCAGGGCGCGCGTCGACAGGTTGACCCAGAAGGAATCGCTTTGCTGGACGTGGCGTTGCCAGTCGGCGACAGTCAGCTTTTCCCGCAAAAACTGGTCCTGTGTCTGGCGATCGGGAATGCGGAGCAGGGCTTCGGCAATGCTCATCAAGACAATGCCTTCCTGGGAGTTGAGCTGGTATTCGTGCAGAAACGCTTCAATCGCGGTGTGCCGCTTTCGGGCTCTGACCGCGTTCACCAGCGCTTCGGCGGATGCGCCGACGGCAGCCGCATCGTATGTATTCAGGCTTGCCGTCAGCGCCGTGATGATATCCTTCTCATCGGCCAGATAAGCCTGGCTGATCGCCGCGCGCAAGATTATTGTCGATGTGTCTGCCATACGGGTTCCGCCCATAAAATCGTGAACTTTTTGCTGAATTTTAGACTAATGAAATAAGGGATATCTCAAAAATTTGTTGGATGACGACATGAATTAATTATCCTGATAACATGCAAAAAGAGATGACATTTTATAGGGTGCCGGGCTTGCGAGCCGGCAGACCTGCCGATTGAACCGGAACAGAAGAAAAACAAGATGAAATTGAATCAGGAAAAAATAGACGGCTATAACGTGCTGTTCATTCAAGTTGAAAGGATAGATGCACACAACTCCGGGGAATTGAAGGAATATATTCTGGGTATGATTGAGCAGGGCGAGACGAATATCATCGTTCAGCTGGAGCGTGTGCGTTTTATCGACAGCTCAGGCTTAGGCGCCTTGCTGTCCGGCTATAAAAACACGGCGGCCAGGTCCGGCAAGCTGGCTTTGTCCAACTTGCAGCCGCAGGTGCTGTCGATGTTTGAACTGACCCGCTTGAACCGGGTTTTTGAAATTTATGCCGACTTGGAGGAAGCATTTGAAAGTGAATCGTAGAGGGCTGTATGTACAGTTCGGACATTCAGGTTGACGTCGTCATTCCGACACAGACGAAATATCTGGATTTGATTGGCAGTGTCGGAGAAGGCTTGGGCAAATACCTGGAAAATTTTGCCGGCGACCGCGAGGCATTGGCCTATCATTTAAACCTGGTGCTGACCGAAGCGACCATCAACGCCATCAAGCACGCCAATTACAACAACCCCGAAGAGACGGTCAGAATAACGATTCAAATTCAGGAGGATGCCGTCAAAATCAAGGTTTACGATCACGGCCAGGGGTTCGATCTCGAAGCCGTGCCGGTACCGGACTTTGAAAATCCCAAGGAAAGCGGCATGGGCCTTTTTTTTATCAAGACCCTGATGGATTCGGTGACGTATACGCGGCAAGAAGACTACAATGTGCTGGAGATTGTCAAATACCTGAAATGAGGGAGTGCCGTTGGATATCTTGCTGACCAGTGATGAACATGCCGTCAAAGGGACGCGGCAACGCCAGCAATTGGTGGCCGTCCAGTGCCTTCTTGACTCCCACCAAGACCACCAAAGACGCCGGTTTTTAAGAAAGCTGGCCGATTATCTGCTGTTCCCCGACAGCTATTTGATTGCTTTTCCGGCTCCGCTGCTGGCCGGGCTGATCGATCAGATACTGGACTTTATCGAAACAAAGCCCGAAGCCGCCGCGATGAAAATTGTCCCGCTGGACGAAGGCGACAACCGGTTATTGCTGGTCAATTGCCAGAATGTCCCGCATATCGTGGATTCGATCATGGCTTTGCAGACCAAGCTGGACATCGCCATCGAATTGCTGGCGCATCCGGTTCTAAGCGTCAGGCGCCGCGATGGGCATGTGGTTTATCTGGAAAACGACGCGCTATCGGGCGGTACCGAACTGCTGATTGTGATCCGTCTGGGGTTCGTCGACGAAAAATATGATGCGTTGCTGCTGCAAGGCATTGCCCGGGCCATTGCCGCCGCATTAAAGGTCGACCGCAGCCGCGCCGAGATGCACGGCAAACTGAACGGGCTGAAGCAAGCCGCCGCGCTGGAAAAATACGCCGCCTTTATCGACTGGCTTAAGGATGACGCATTCGTTTTTGTCGCCTGGCAGCGGTTTTCGTCCGATTTGCCGGCGCAGCAAATGATCAGTCTGGCAGAGGACGCGTTAACCGATATTGCGCCTTATACCTGTTATGATGCGGATTTCCCATGCAGCCTGAAAAACATACTGGCCCGGCAAACCGAAGTCATCGTTGAAGCCATTCCGGTCATCAGCCCGATTGTCCAGGCGCGTCCGTTGGTCTATTTGGGCTTCAGGCAGACCGGGGCAGACGGCGCGTGGATCGAGCACGCGTTCTTCGGCCTGTTCGATGAAGTGGAGCTGAACGGAACCCTCAATACGATTCCGGCGCTGAATGAAAAAATTGACCGTACGCTGCATGCCATCAAAGTCTACGGCAACAGCCATGAATATTTTCAGCTCAAGGAAATCTTCAATCTGTTTCCGAAAGTCGAAGCGTTTCTGTCCGATGACATTCAGCTGCACCTGATCGCGCAGTCGCTGAAACGCTATCTTTACCGCCCCGAAGTCATCAAGCTGCTGATACTGGCCAGCGCCAGCCCGAACAGGCTGTCAGCCCTGATCATCGTGCCGGTCGTGCTTTACAGGGACGGCATAGAGGCGGTTCTGTTTGATCTGCTGTGCCGGGAACTGGCCTGCCGCGTGGAAACCAGCCGCAAGATTATCCCGGGCGGCAGTTATATCGGTCTGCAACTGGTGCTGATCCCTGAACAGGAACGGACCACGATCAATGTCGACAGGCTGGACAGCCAGCTGAACCGGCTGGCCCGGCCCTGGTCCGCATCGTTCATGCAGCTGGCGGAGAGGGCCTTCGGCCGGGACATTAACGTCCGGTTGTGGCAGAAATACCCGTCATTGTTCTCGGCGGAATATAAAACCCGGGTGTCGCCGCGTTACGCGATCAAGGATATCGTGCAGCTGAAGCAGGTGCTGGCGTCAGGCGCCCAGCGCGTCAACCTGCTGAGCCCTTATCGGGACATCGAGCATTACCGGCTGCATTTTTACAGCCGGCAGGAGCGTTTCCTCGATGAATACATTCCGATGCTGGAAAACATGGGCCTGAGAGTCATCGACCAGATGCAGTTTTGTCTCACGCTCGACGGCGCTTCGCTGTTCATCAAAAGCTTCACTGTCAAGGCGGCCAAAAGCCAGTGCGCCAGTTTCAACAGCCTGAAATGCCGCATGCTGGAAATGATCCAGTCCATGCTGGACGGCAAGGCTGAAAATGACGCACTCAACAGCCTGCTGGTCATGACCGGCATGAGCTGGCAGGACATCGACGTGCTCAGGGCTTACCGCAATTATTACTTGCAACTGGGCCATAACACCACGCTGGCCAGTCTGCATCGCGCTTTGTTGAATAATCCGGCCGTCGCGCATTTTCTGTTTAAATATTTTGAAGCCCGCTTCAGGCCGGACCCGGCCTGGCAGGATCTCATGGTCAGGGAAGACCAGATATTATTCCCGCTGCGCCTGCAACTGCTCGAAAGCTTTGCCTCGGTATCCGACATCAACGACGACCGGATTTTGCGCACGCTGTTCAATCTGATCGACGCCACCATGCGCTGCAATTTCCATCGGCGCCGCAGCCAGTCCGAGTATTTTGTCGCTTTCAAGATCAACAGCCTCGGCGTCATCGAACTGCAGCCTCCGAGGCCGCAGCATGAGATTTACGTGCATGCGTTCGACATGGAAGGCATCCATCTGCGCGCCGGCCGGATTTCGCGCGGCGGCATACGCTGGTCCGACCGTCCCGACGATTTCAGGACCGAGATTCTCGGACTCATGCAGACCCAGATCAGCAAAAACGCGCTGATCATTCCGACCGGCGCGAAAGGCGGCTTCGTCATCAAGAAAAACGGCGTGCCTCCCGATCTGAAAACGGCCGGCAAAAAAGCCTATATCACGTTGATAAAAGGGCTGCTCGACTTGACCGACAACTATGACGGCGATCAGGTCATCAAGCCCGAAGGCCTGGTGACTTACGATGATGCCGACCCGTATCTGGTCGTGGCTGCCGACAAGGGCACAGCCCAGTTTTCGGATGTCGCCAACGGGATTTCGGAAGACTACCGGTTCTGGCTGGGCGATGCGTTCGCGAGCGGCGGCTCCAGGGGCTACAACCACAAGGCGCTGGGCATTACCGCCCGCGGCGCCTGGGAGTGCGTAAAACGCCATTTTCGCGAGCTGGGCAAGGATATTCAGCAAGAGCCGTTTACGGTGGTCGGCATCGGCAGCATGGATGGCGACGTGTTCGGCAACGGCATGCTGCTGTCGCCGTGCATCCGCCTGCTGGCGGCTTTCAGCGGTCAGCATATCTTTATCGATCCCGATCCGATGCCGGGCGATGCGCCGTTCAACGAGCGCAAGCGCTTGTTTGAACTGCCCGGATCGAGCTGGGACGATTACGACCGCAGCCTCATTTCCGAAGGCGGCGGCGTCTATCTCAGATCTGCCAAGGACATCCCGATTTCGGCCGAGCTCAGGAAATGGCTGGGCGTGCGCTACCAAATCCTGGACGGCGAATCGCTGATCCGCTACCTGCTGACCGCGCCGGTCGAGCTGTTGTGGCTGGGCGGCATCGGCACCTACGTGAAAGCCGCCGTAGAAAAACACGAAGAGGTCGGCGACCGCAGCAATGACAACGTGCGCGTTAATGCGGCCGAGCTCGGTGCGCGCGTGGTGGGCGAGGGCGCCAATCTGGGCTTCACGCAGAAGGCGCGCATCGAATACGGCCTGAAGGGCGGCCGCATCAACACCGATGCGGTCGACAACTCGGCCGGCGTTGACAGCTCCGACCATGAAGTCAATCTGAAAATCCTGCTGACCGGCCTGCAAAAGAAAAACGTCGTCAGCGATTACCAGCAGCTCTTCGTCAGCATGACTGACGAGGTCTGCCAACTGGTGCTGGCCGGCAACTACGCCCAGAGCCTTTGCCTGTCGCTCGATGTCCGGCGCTGCGCCGACAACCCGGAGGTTTTCCTGCATCTGGCCGAGCGCCTGGAAGCCGCCGGCATTTTCGATCGGGTGGTCGAATCCTTTCCCCAGACCAAGCAGGTACTGGCTCGGCCGGGGCAGACCCTGACCCGGCCGGAGCTGGCCGTCTTGATGGCGGCCGCCAAGATGCAGCTGAAACAGCAGATACAAGAGCAGGTCTCTTTACTCGAAGAGGCCTGCAGCGAATGTTATCTGCAGGCTTATTTTCCCGAACAGGTCAATGAGCGCTACAGTGATTATCTGTCCAGCCATGCGTTGGCCAGCGAAATCAGGGCCACTTTCGTCAGCAACAAGATCATCAATCAGGCCGGCTGCAGTTTTCTGAGCCTCGACATTGACAGGCAAAACGTCAACACCATGGATAACGTCACCTGCTACCTGACCTTCGACCAGGTGCTGGACGGCGACGCCTTCAGGCAGGCCATTCATGCGCTGGACAATCAGCTGGCCGCCGACAGGCAATACTTGCTGCTACTTGAACTGGAAAGCATCCTGGCCGGCTTCTGCCGCTGGGCCTTGATTCATGGCCGGAAAATCCGTCCGGACGAGCAGACCATCCGCCGCTACCGTCTCTATCTGACGGCTTACGAAATGTACTTTGACCAAGCCGGCCTCATCGGAACCGAGCTGTTTCAGACGCGCTTTGATGCCTACCGGCAACAGGGCATTCCTGAGGCGCTGGCTCGCAGGATCGTATTTATCAACAGCCTTGAAAATTTCCCGATGATCGTGGCGCTGTCTGCCGAAACCGAGAAGGACTTCATCGCAATCCTGAAACTGTTCAACGACACTACCGCTTATCTGGGGCTTTACACTATCTATGACCGCCTGGCGGCCATGCCGCGCCATGACCATTGGGAGAGAAGAGTCGCCAATGACCTGGAGGAAGGCATGCAGCGTACGGTTGGCAAGCTGGTCAAGACGATGGCGCTCAAAAATGTCGAAACCAGCGCCGCTTATTTCGAGCAGCCCCGCGAAAGGCAAAAGGTCAACCGCTACCGGCGCATTTACAAGGAAATTGACATGACTTTGCCGGCCAGTTTATTGCCGTATATTGCTTTGAACAGGGAGCTGGAAAGCTTGGTTGATCAGGATGGGGCTGCTTGAAATCGTTGATGTCGTTTTGCCTTTTAATATGGGATGGCACCAAATGCCATGTTACGGAAGATTTTTTAGCAGACTTATTCGGCAAGGAGTTAATGTCGCGTTTGTTTGCCCGCTGTGCCCTGTTGATGTACACTTGGAGTAGTAGAAACAATCAATTAAATGGATTTATGAAAAATATACGACAAATCAGGTTTTTTATAAGAGAGTCGATGTCGTATATATCACGTTAGCCTGTCTATAACGATGCCTGATTTCGACTTAAACTACTTTGAACAGGGATTTGTGAAATTTGCCGTTCACACCAGGCCTGTTTCACTGCAAAACGATGGCGGAAAACGAGCTGCCTTCAAAAAAGAATTGCAGGAGATAACCTGTCAATCGGAATACATCGTTACGGGCACTTGTTGGATAGCCATCGATTACTACTGCCAGCATATCAGAAGAGAGAAGAATCCCGGCGTTTACGATATCGACAACATCATTAAGCCAATACTTGATGGTTTAACGGGAGAGCGCGGTCTAATCATCGATGATGTTGTTGTGAATAGGGTTGTCGTCAATTGGATTGATACTCCTCACGACGATTGGTTTGAGGTTGAGATCGAGTATCCGGATCTTCTATTTTCAAGGAAAGCTGATCTGGTTTTTCTCAAGTCACCTTCCGGGTGGTGCTTCCCATCGAGTCACACGTTGATCGCGAATGACGGCTACATTGCCCTAATGAGTAAATATTTTGCCACATGGAATTCCCTGTCTACGGAAGAGGACTATTACAACTCAGTTTATGATTTACCGATTCAGAACTTCATTTACTACGTAAAGATACGCGACAAGGGTTTCCAATTTGTTGAGTTCCCAGCGATCGAGCATGGGACCCTCGGCGGTACTCAAGAGATTTCTGCATGAATCCCACTCACATTCGGGCTAACCCGGCAAATCGAGCGGACCTGCGCAAAAAAAAGCCGAGCAGGCCGCTCACTTTTACTCTAGGCAACTTTTATGCAAGACATTTTCAACTCGTAAGGCGGATTCGCGCCAGCAATCCGCCACCATTGAAGTATGGTAGGTTGGGCTGCTAAACCCAGCATTTAACGCCGCTCATGCTGGGTTTCCGCCAGCGGCGCGCCCCTGACCATAACATTAGGCGACTTTATACGCAGGACATTTTCAGATCTAGCACGAACCGTTCAACACACAAGGAGCAAGTAATGACGTATGACGAAATTAAGAAACTGGTAAGCGAGAACAACATGTCGAAGGATTTCTCCGATGAGTTCGTGATTTGCTTGATATGGAAGGAGTCTGGATTTGATCCTTTAATTATGAACAGCGAATCATCGGCAACTGGCCTCATGCAAATGACAAAAGGGGCAGTTGACATGGTCAACAAATGCACTCCAAAAGGTATCCACTTCGAGCATGAAGAAATGACCGATGCTGTAAAGAACATTCAATGCGGCACAATGTATTTGGATATAGCAAAGAACAGAATGGGCGGCGTCGATAAGAGTTTCGGGACGGGGCAAGGGTATTCAAAGTCTATTGTGGCCTGCGAAATATGCCTCAAAGGTGACTCCGAACATCCAGTGGCCGCTCTGCACAAGATACACAAGTGAGGCCTTGATGCGCGCATTTATAATCATTTCACTGACCCTATTTATCAGTTGCATAAGTTCCACACATGCCAAGGATGATTGGACATTTGCCACGGACTGGATTGGCAAATATCCCTCCATACCTGTTGGAGCCACCAAATCCGGGCTGCTTTCGCAACCTGAGATTAGAGCATCATTGAAGAAGCTTCTTCCGAAGTTTGAAGCCTCAAACTTATCCGGGCTGACTTCCGAAACACCAGTGAGAGATATCGAGGGGTTACTTGTCGTAAACAAATGTCGCCCGCACAACTGTCCATCAGACATGGCCACGGTGGTGATTGACGTTAAGAAGGCGCGACTGTGGGTTGGCTTTTTCTCAAGGGAAGAGTCCCGGGTTTCAACTCGCTGGTATGGTATCGAGGACGACTATTCTGTTCTCCCAGAAAGCATTAAGAAAGACTTTCTTACACGCCATGGAGACTAAACGCAAGTCACCTAACTTGTAAGGCGGAATCGCGCCAGTAATCCGATCACATCGATCAGCCACTGACATGTTACGGAAGATTTTTAGCAAATTTATTCGGAAAGGAAAATTGTCGCGTTTGTTTGATCGCTGTACCCTGTTGAGGTACATCTGGAGTAATAAAAACAATCAATTAAATGGATTTATGAAAAATATACGACAAATCAGTTTTTTATAAGACAGTCGATGTCATATATATCATATTATGCACCTTAAGGAGATAAGGGCTGTGACAAATATCATATTAGAGAATCTAAATTTATTTCCACATTGGCTTCAAACTACACTGCTAATTGCATGGGGAGGTTTCTTATTTTTACTTCCCATACACGGCATCATCAAAATAATTCAGAGCAATAGTATGTTGTCGTTTTTTCGTTCAATTCCCGGCTTGGCAAGCAAGTGTGGAAAATTTTTGCAGCACCAAATTGATGACCCAATAAAATTCCCAAGGATCGAACGCTTTCTGCAATATGTCATGGTTGTGCAGTCGTACCTGCTTTCTTTTACGCTATTTTTATATTTCTCCCTCATATTGCTGCTATTGGCATTCACGGAAAAACAGCTTTCCCTGCTTCAGCATGCTGGCATTTTGTGTTTTTGTTTACTTTGCGCGTATATGGGAGCAGTTTTAAAAACACAGGGCAGCAGAGAGTTGCTAAAAATTCGTGCACATACAAACGCATAACGAATAAGGTTAGATTGTGTGAGCAAAGCGAACCACAATCTGAACCGGTTGTTGGACAAGCCCGGTGATCACGGATCTGACTTTAATATAAGCAAATAGCTTTTCGGTGTTTGT